>CALCNZ010000024.1 GCA_937897625.1 uncultured Flavobacteriales bacterium | reverse complement strand
TACCTTTCCAAAACGCCTTTGTTTTGTAGAGTCTTGAGAGTTTAAGTGGGCGTTCGAGAAACAACGGTGCCGTAGTCTTATATATGAATTCAGCTTTAGAAAAAAACGCTCTAACCTTTTTTTCATCTTCATCAAAAGCATGAACAATAGCTTTTATGTTTTCTTCTTTATTTCCTTTCGCTTCAAATCTGAAGCCGTCTGGATAAAAATAATTACAAAGAATTGGAAGTTCCGAATAGGAAAAATGATTTGACATATTTTCATTACACAATTCGAATAACTCTTCAACGTACTGCGGTAGAGTGAATAAACTAGGCCCCCGATCGAAGCGATACTCCCCCATTTTAAACTCGGATAATTTTCCTCCAGGAAAGCTCGAAGCTTCAAAAACCTTTACTGAGTAACCTTTTCGAGCCAATCGAATAGATGCAGCAATGCCACCAATACCCGCTCCTATTACAATTGCGTTTTTCATTCCGTTTCAGCAAAGAAAAAAGAAAAGAAGCGAAATGTTCAAATCAATTTTCATTTTTAAAATAGATGTGTATATTTGCACCCCATTTATGGCGAGGTAGCTCAGCTGGTTAGAGCGTGCGATTCATAATCGCAAGGTCTTGGGTTCAAGCCCCAATCTCGCTACTTTTTAAACCCCTTGATTTTTCGAGGGGTTTTTCATTTTTATTGTTGTACTTTTGCGCCCAAATTAAGATTCGCGCAATGCAAAAAATTAGAAACATCGCTATTATCGCCCACGTTGACCATGGTAAAACTACTTTGGTTGATAAAATGCTTCACGCCGCAAAATTGTTCAGAGACAATGAAGTACACAACGACTTAATTCTAGATAATAACGATTTGGAGCGCGAGCGTGGTATAACCATTTTGGCGAAGAACGTTTCTATTCAGTATAAAGATTATAAGATTAACATTATTGATACTCCCGGTCACAGTGACTTTGGTGGAGAGGTTGAACGTGTATTGAACATGGCTGAAGGTGTATTGCTTTTAGTTGATGCCTTTGAAGGTCCAATGCCGCAAACTCGTTTCGTTTTGCAGAAAGCAATTCAAATGGGATTGAAGCCAATCGTTGTAATTAATAAAGTAGACAAAGAAAACTGTCGTCCAGACGAAGTACACGAGCAAGTGTTCGACTTAATGTACAGCTTAGGTGCAACAGAAGACCAATTGGATTTCGCCACTGCATACGGTGCTGCGAAGAATGGTTGGATGAGCCTAGATTGGAAGGTTCAAACAGATACGATTGAGCCACTTTTGGATTTAGTTATTGAACACATCCCTGCTCCTATTAAAAGAGAAGGAACTCCACAAATGTTGGTGACATCATTGGATTATTCTACCTATACTGGACGTATGGCAATTGGAAAACTTCACCGCGGAGAATTGAAAGCGGGAATGAACGTTACTCTTGCTAAGCGCGACGGAGTTATGGTGAAAGGAAAAATCAAAGAATTATACATCTTTGAAGGATTGGGTAAGCGTAAAGTAGAATCGGTTGTTTCCGGTGATATTTGTGCGATTAATGGAATGGAGAATTTCGAAATTGGAGATACATTCACCGATTATGAAAATCCAGAAGCATTGCCAACTATTTCTGTAGACGAGCCAACAATGAGTATGTTGTTTACGATCAACGACTCACCTTTCTTCGGTAAAGAAGGGAAATTTGTAACGAGCCGTCACATTAAAGATCGCTTAGAAAAAGAATTAGAGAAGAACTTGGCACTGCGTGTTCAAGACACGGATAAGGCCGATCGTTTCAATGTATTTGGAAGAGGTGTACTTCACTTATCTGTATTGATTGAAACCATGCGTCGTGAAGGATATGAATTACAAATTGGACAACCACAAGTAATTCTTAAAAACATTGATGGTGTTAAGAGTGAACCAATTGAAGAATTGACCATTGACTTACCTACAGATATGGCTGGAACAGCAATTGAATCTGTTTCTAAGCGTAAGGGTGAAATGAAAAACATGGAACCTAAAGGCGATCGTACGGTAATTGAATTTGAAATTCCATCAAGAGGTATTATCGGATTAAGAAGTTACTTGTTAACTGCAACTCAGGGTGAAGCTATTATGACTCACCGTTTCAAAGAGTACCAACCGATGAAAGATGAAATTCCAGGACGTTTGAACGGATCTTTGATTTGTATGGAAACTGGAAACGCGATTGCATACAGTATCAGCAATCTTCAGGACCGAGGTAAGTTCTTCGTTGAAGCAATGGAAGAGGTATATGAAGGTCAAGTTATTGGTGAACACTCACGTGATAATGACTTGGTTGTCAACGTGACTAAGACTAAGCAATTAACGAACATGCGTGCTTCAGGAACTGATGCTAAAACGGTAATGGCTCCACCAATTCAATTCACCTTGGAAGAAGCTCTTGAATATATCGGTCCTGATGAATATGTAGAGGTTACGCCGAAGTCTATTCGTATCCGTAAGATCTATTTGAATGAAGGTGACCGTAAGCGTTTCGCGAAGCAGTTCACACAACAATAAAAAACATCGAGGTTATTAACAATTTCATTGTTTATTAACTATCTTTGCTGTTATGGTAGTTGCTGTAACAGAAGGCGTAAAAATTTCAGTTTTTTCTTTGTTTGAAGAAAGAATGTCAGCTGCCCCACAAGGCAGCTTCGTCTTTTCGTACCGTATCTCCATTGAGAATCAGAACGACTTCCCTGTTCAACTTTTGCGCAGACATTGGTTCATTACAGATT
>CALCNZ010000023.1 GCA_937897625.1 uncultured Flavobacteriales bacterium | reverse complement strand
AACCCTCGCCGGAAACCATTTCTCCCGTGCAACCTCCGCCGAATAAGACAATCCCGTCTTTCAAAGACGTGTGATTGATGGAATAAATTTCTTCTTGCGTCAATTTCAATCCGTTCGCTTTCATATCATCGAAAGCAGCGTTTAACACAGATGGTATCCACATTCCTTCATAAGCGAAGCAATAAATAGAAGAAATTACAAAGAGGAAACTGAATGCGATTTTTTTCATGCTGATTTTTGTGAATAGCGAATTTACGAATTTGTGAAAATATCTTGTTTCTTAATAAACCAATAATAGGAAGCCCAAAGACCCATTGCGAAACCCATAACTATTGGAACCAAGAATCCGATAAACGGACGCTGGTCTTTTTCCGGCAAGTCTTGTTGAAGAATGTACATGTAAATAGGAACAACTATAATGAGCAGGCAAATTGAAAGAAACAGATAATTGAATCCGTTGTTTACTCCAACAGCCAATTTGTAATATTTCGATTTTTTAAATTGTTCGAAATCCTGTCGTGCGTATTCTCTTGCTCGGTTGCGAGCGGCATATTCTTTTTGCCGATAATACTGCTCATAATTGGGAGTTACTTTTCTAATTCGAGCTAAATCATAAGCCTTGCGTTGCTTTTCATCTCCAAGAAATTCATAGGCCTCATGAATTTCTATAAAACGCAAATGCGCATCGGGATGCGCATTTTTGTCGGGATGAAATTGCTTACACCCGTTTCTGTAAGCTGTTTTAATTTCAGATTGAGAAGCGGTTTTCGAGACACCCAATATTTGGTAGTAATCTTTCACGCTTCACAACATATTAGTCTCTTCTTGCGAAAACGCGCAACAAGAACATAAATAAGTTCACGAAGTCTAAGTACAATGAAAGTGCACCCATTAAGGCAAGTTTCGAAGCTTCCGCTGTTCCGAACTCCACTCCAGCTCCAATGCGCTTGATCTTCTGAACGTCATATGCGGTAAGTCCTGTGAATACTAATACTCCCACACAAGAAATGATATAATCCATTTGAGAACTCTTCATGAACATGTTCACCACAGAGGCAATCACCAATCCAATAACGGCCATCATTAAAATACCTCCGAACTTCGTTAAGTCTGTTTTGGTAGTATACCCAATGAATGCCATGGCTCCGAAAAGTCCAGCAGTAATGAAGAACACCTTTGTGATTACTCCAAATTCATATACCAAAAAGATAAAGCTCAAGCTAATTCCCATAACCGCTGCGTATCCTAAGAATACAGCAAGTAATGTGGTGAATGACATTTTATTGAATCCGAAGTTCATTGCAAGAATGAATGCAAATGGAGCGAACATAACCACCCAACCAAGTGTGGTCATTCCTGATCTCGTTACTAAGGAAAAAATCAAATCGGTTGTCCCGAATAAATACGCCAATGCTCCTGAAATAGCCAAGGCTAAAGCCATGTAGGCGAATACGTTTGAAACGAATGATTTTGAAACAGCGTTGTCATTTACATAAACGCCATCGTTAAATTCTAAATTGTTGTTCATGGTTTAATTTATTTTTTCAGTTGAAGTAAACTTACAAATTCCTTTCTTGTTGTGTCGTTCGTTAAAAACTCACCACTGAATGCACTTGTAATGGTGGTGCTGTTTTGTTTCGCAACACCTCGCATCTGCATGCAAAGATGATGACAATCCAAAACTACTGCCACTCCGACAGGATTCAGTGCTTTTTGAATACTATCTCGAATCTCTATTGTCAGTCTTTCTTGTACTTGAAGTCTTCTTGAAAAGACATCGACTACGCGCGGAATCTTGCTAAGACCTACAATTTTTCCATCTGGAATATAGGCCACGTGCGCTTTTCCGAAGAAAGGCAACATGTGATGTTCGCACAAACTATAGACTTCAATGTCTTTCACGATAACCATTTCAGAATACGATTCATGAAATATGGCTCCGTTCAAAACGTCGTCTGCACTCTCTTCGTATCCTTTCAACAAATGGCCATAAGCCTTTGCCACACGTTCAGGAGTTTTTAATAATCCTTCACGTTGCGGATTCTCGCCCACTGCAGCCAGAATTTCTTCTACCGCTTTCTCTATACTTTTTTGATTGTGCATTATTTGCCTCCGTAGTATTCTACGTATTGATTTTCTGTTTCTGTTACTTTGATGCAATGCAATTGACATCCCTTTTCATTCACTAACTCTTCCAACTGTTCCCAAATTGCAATGGCAACATTCTCTGTTGAAGTCTTCATTCCTTTCATGAATTCTACATCCATGTTCAGGTTCTTGTGATCGAGTTTGCTAATCACACGCGTCTTCACAATATCACTCAGGTATTTTAAATCCATGCAGTATCCGGTGGTTTCATCAGGAACCCCTTTCACTGTGATGAATAACTCGTAGTTGTGTCCGTGCCAATTTGGATTAGAACATTTCCCGAACGTTTCAAAGTTTTTCTGCTCGTCCCACTCGTCGTGCCACAATTTGTGCGCTGCGTTGAATCGTTCTCTTCTTGTGGCGTATACTAATTTGCTCATATTGATATTTAATGATATAAAGGTAAATCACCTGAAGCTTCTATTTGTTCGAAGTCTTCAATAGATTTTAAGATCTTGCTGTAGATAATTCGTTACATAATCTTTCACCCCTTCTTCTAAAGAATGAAATGGTTTGGTGTAACCTATTGAAATTAACTTGTTCATGTTCGCTTCGGTGAAGTATTGATACTTGTCGCGAATGTCTTCCGGCGTATCTACAAAAGAGATGTTCGGTTCTTTTCCCATTGAATGAAACGTGGCAGTTGCCAAGTCCAAGAACGTACGCGCCTTTCCACTTCCCAAATTATAAATGCCAGAATCCTTTCTGTGATGCATTAAGAACATGAGTACTTCCACCAAATCTTTCACATAAACGAAGTCGCGCATTTGCCCGCCGTCTGTGAAGTTCGGATTGTGACTTCGGAACAATTTCATTTCACCTGACTTTCCAATCTGATTGAAGGTATGCCAAATGACACTGGCCATGCGGCCTTTGTGGTATTCATTCGGACCGTATACATTGAAGAACTTCAAGCCTGCCCAGAAGTAAGGAGCTTCTTCTTGTTGAAGTGCCCACACGTCGAAGTCTTGCTTCGACTGTCCGTATGGATTCAACGGTTGCAATTGTGGAATGGTCGCATGATCATCGTTGTATCCGTGCTCACCTCCACCATATGTTGCCGCAGATGAAGCGTAAATAAATGGAATGGCATGTTTCGCGCAGGTCTTCCACAACGATTGTGTGTAATGAAGATTTAGGCGATCGAAAATTTCAACATTGAATTCGGTTGTATCTGTGCGAGCGCCTATGTGAAAAACACATTCCACTTGATTTTGATTGGCCTCCAACCATTCTGGAAATTCATCTCGGTGAACGATGGCCGTGTATTTCTTTCCTTCCCAATTTCTTTTTCGATCTTCTCTTGAAAAATCATCGACCAACACCAAATCGAAAAAGCGATCTTCATTCAATCTCGCTACCAACGCCGATCCTACGAATCCGGCTGCTCCTGTTACAATTATCATGTTGCAAATTTAATTTAAATAATGCGCCAGCACGCCTTCCTTCAAGGCGTATTCAGACTGATACATTTTGTTGAAGTTCGATTGCTCTAAAATGAATTTCACCAAATACGTTGAAAGCGGCATGTACTCTGCTCTCATCTGCGGAATACTCGGATGCTTCAGTCGCTCTTCCAATGTGCTTCCAACCAACCATTGATGAATGCTTGGGTATGATGAGAAAGGGATTTCGTTCAATTTTCTAGAACCTTCGGTGGAACTTTCAGTAGAACGTTCCGTAACACCTTTCGAAGAATCTTCGATTAGATACACTTAAAATAATCAAATGGCTCTTTGCAGTCTTCGCATTTGTAGAGCGATTTGCAAGCGGTGCTTCCGAATTGCGAGATCATGGAAGTGTGCGAAGACTTGCAACGCGGGCAGCGCACATCGCGGAGTTTGCCCATGAGAAGATTTTTATCTGCGCTGCCCTTTTGCGGCGGCGCAATGCCATACGCTTCCAATTTAACACGTGCTTCTTCCGTCATCCAATCTGTAGTCCACGCTGGAGAAAGAATCGTCTTGACATCGAAATTTTCGACATGCATTTCCACCAACATTTCACGCACGTCTTGCTCTATGGCATGCATAGCCGGACAACCGGAATAGGTAGGTGTTATGAGCACGATAACTTTGTTGTCTTCAAACTGAACATCGCGCACAATGCCCATTTCAACCACATTCAAGACAGGAATCTCGGGGTCTTCCACTTCTTTCAGTAATTCCCAAATTTCTTGAATCGAGTAGTTCATTTTACCACTTTGAATTCGGATAAGTGCGCTGCAAGAATTGCATCTCACTTAACAAGTGTCCCAAATGTTCGGTGTGCTTTCCTTCGCGTCCGCCTTTGTGCATCCATCCAGAAACAGGCATCTGCAGCGTAGCTTCATTCAAGGTAGCTTGAACATTTTCCATCCAGGTTTGATGAAGGCTTTCCACATTCGGACAAATGCCCGTTGCGGAAAGATCGGTATCGTTTGCATTTGGAACAAACCATTCGCCGGTGTAATTCCAAATATCGTTTATTGCTTTTTGAATGCGTGCGTGACTCTCTTCCGTTCCGTCGCCCATGCGCAACACCCAGTCGCGACCGTGTTGCAAATGGTAACGCACTTCCTTCACAGACTTCAATGCAAATTCTTGAAGGAAGGTGTTGCTCGACTTTGAAAGTTCAGTCAGATATAAATTGTACCATTCCGAATACAAATACTGACGCGCTATGGTGAAGGCGTAGTCTCCGCTTGGAAGTTCCAACGCTAAGAAGTTTTTATAATCCCAAGCATCGCGAAGGAATGCCCAATCGTCTTCTGTTTTTGCGTCGCCGCTGTTTTCAGCAACATGCTTGAATAGGAGAGTGGCTTGTCCAATGTAATCCAACGCCATATTGCTTAACGCAATGTCTTCTTCCAAAACAGGGCCGTGTCCGCACCATTCTGAAAGGCGTTGACCAAGTATAAGGTTGTTGTCTGCTAAATGCAGCGCGAGTGCTTCTTCTTTCTTCATGATTACATGTGACCGATTTCGTCAGGAATGTCGTAGAATGTTGGATGGCGGTACACCTTGTCGTTTGCTGGATCGAACAATGCGTCTTTGTCTGCCGGCGCAGATGCAGTGATTGAAGCACTTGGAACAACCCAAATACTCACTCCTTCCATGCGACGGGTATAGACATCGCGGGCATTGTCGATTGCCATTTTAGCATCGGTTGCATGTAAACTTCCAACGTGTTTATGCGACAATCCGCTTTTGCTGCGGATGAATATTTCCCAAAGGGGCCAGTTCGACGTGCTCATAATTTCTAAATCTTGACACGAATTTAATCCGATTCACGCGTACAAAAATTACTTTGCACAATAATTCTATATTTGTGAGGAAAATCATCACGCAAATCCTATGTCGAATCTTTCTGTAGCCGAGTTCCAGCAGCTCTTTCCCGATATCTACGAGCGTAATACAGCGGAGATTATTATAGAAACTGCTCAATTGAAAAAGTTGCATGCCGACGATTGGATGGTCGACATTGGTGATCCTATTGTGTACATGCCCTTGTTGTTGAAAGGGCAGTTGCGTATTCTCCGTGAAGACGATGAAGGAAATGAGTTATTGCTTTATTACATTCGTCCTGGAGAAACTTGCGCCATGTCGCTTACTTGCTGCAGTGGGAACGCAGTGAGCAATGTTCGCGCAGTTGCGGAAGAGGACACCGAACTGTTGCTTTTGCCCATTCAGATTATTGACGAATGGACCACCAAGTATCCTTCTTTCAAATCATTTATTCTGAAAACCTATCAAAAGAGATTCGAAGAATTATTGAATACCATTGATGGCATTGCCTTTCACAATTTAGACGATCGCTTGTCGCAATTGCTGAAACAGAAATCGGAGAAGGAGGGAAGTGAATTGAAAACGACCCACCAAGAATTAGCCAATCAATTGAATTCTTCGCGCGAAGTTATTTCTCGTTTGTTGAAACAAATGGAGCGCAAGGGAAAAATTCAAATGGGAAGAAACAAGATTACTCTTTTATAATTCGCTGCGTAACAATAGCGTCTGCGCTTGTTAGTTGTACGAAGTAAATTCCGGCTGGAAGAGCTGATAAATCAAGGGTTTTCTTTTGAGATAAGAGCGAATCTCTCAATACGGTTTGTCCAGAAATAGTGAGAACACTCAGTTCTTTTCTTCCACTTAAATTGGCATTAATTTGTATGAAGTCTTTTGATGGATTCGGAAATATCTCCATGTGTTTATTCAATTCATTCACGTTTACGGAGCATGCTCCTGGAGTGAAAGAAACCACGCCGTGATAATAGGTAGCCTCGCAAGCATTGTTGTAGGTAACACTGTCGCAACCGCAAACAGGATCATAAATAGCGGCACAATCCAATGTCATATCAATGAGTGTTGAATCAATGCACGGAATGACAAGTGTAGTATCGCTAATGCATGAATTTATGCAAGCATAACTCGAAGTGAAAAATGCGTTGGTGTAATCAATTCCATCTGTTCCAATAAAACCACAGCCGCTAAGAGAGACGCATCCGCTATCGGTCATCGCTATTCCTAAGGCCATATCGCACAATCCGAAATTAACCCCTGTAGGAATTGGTAAGCAAGCTTGAGTTGTACATTCACCATCGGTGTAAGAAGTCACCCCGCCGTAGTTCACAGCTTCGCAGGCATTCACGTAGGTATTTCCGTCGCATCCGCAAACCGGTAAAAAAAGCGTCGGACAGATCGCATTTAAATTAATCAATGAAGGATCAACACACTGCGCAGATACCGCGAAGGAGTAAGTCACTAGAAGGAGTGCCAAAAGCTGTTTCATAAAAGAGTGATTCATTAAAAAAGAAAAAAGTTGTTCAGCTCTAAAAATAAAAGCCCTTTCGGGCTTTTAAGTATTTTAGTCTTCGTCTTCATCAGATTCATCCGCGTCATCTGCAACGTCGTTGTCGTTGTCATCTTCTTCATCGTCGTCTGAAGAGTCGTCGTCAGATTTAAATCCATCAATGTCATTAATCGCAAGTCCGTCATCGTTTCCTTCTTCCTCGTCGACTTTCATGTTCTTGTCTATTTTGAACAAGTAAATCGTGTCTTCGGTGCGAATTTCCAGCGCCTTAATGAACGCGCCTTTCGGCGTGGTGAATGAAACCAAATTTTCATTTTCGAAACCGTTCGGATATGCGGCTTCAATTAAGGCAGCATGTTCGTCAGTAATGCTGTTGTAGTCTTTAATTACGCGTTTCATAATTCAAAAAAAAACTCTTAGTGATTTAATAGCCAAGCAAAAATAAGAGGAGCAACAATGGTTGCGTCACTTTCAATGATAAATTTAGGCGTGTTAATGTCTAGTTTACCCCAAGTGATTTTTTCGTTTGGAACCGCTCCGCTGTAAGATCCGTAGCTGGTGGTGCTGTCTGAAATCTGACAGAAATATCCCCAGAATGGAATGTCGTGCATTTCCATATCTTGGTACAACATAGGCACCACACATATTGGGAAGTCACCGGCGATACCTCCACCAATTTGGAAGAATCCAACACCTTTTCCTCCTGAATTCTTGGTGTACCAATCGGCCAACCACATCATGTATTCAATTCCACTTTTCATAGTGGTCGGTTGAATTTCGCCCTTGATGCAATAGCTCGCGAAAATATTTCCCATGGTGCTATCTTCCCATCCTGGAACTATAATCGGAAGGTTGCGCTCTGCAGCTGCAATCATCCAAGAGTTCTTCGGGTCAATTTGGTAGTACTGCTCCAGCACTCCGCTTAAAATCATTTTATACATGAACTCATGCGGGAAATAACGCTCGCCTTTTGCTTGCGCATCTGCCCAAAGCGCATGAATGTGTTTTTGCAATCTTCTGAATGCTTCTTCTTCTGGAATGCACGTGTCGGTCACGCGATTCAATCCACGCTCTAACAATCCCCATTCTTCTTGCGGAGTTAGATCGCGGTAATTTGGAACACGCTCATAATGATCGTGAGCAACCAAATTCATAAGGTCTTCTTCTAGGTTAGCTCCCGTGCAAGAAATAATATCCACCTTTCCGGCGCGAATCATTTCAGCAAGAGAAATTCCGAGCTCAGCAGTAGACATAGCTCCTGCAAGCGTAATCATCATTTTGCCACCTTCTGTTAAGTGTGCTTCGTAACCTTTGGCTGCGTCAACCAAAGCAGCAGAGTTGAAGTGCAAATAATTGCTCTCCATGAACTCACGCATTGTAGAATATTTTCCCATAGCGTTCGCGAAATTCGAACATCACTTCGAATTTTCAATAAAAAAGTTTATGAATTTTTTTAGGCTTGAAATGTTGAAAGAAAAAAGACAATTACGACATGGCTTTTTCAGTGCGCTCATTTACCAATTTCACAATGTGGCGAATGGTTCTGCGTTTCATGATGCGCTCCAATTCTTTATCGGTGCCTTCGTTGACAAGGTATTGAAATTTGATTTTCACCAATTCACTGGTCACCAAGAATACCTTTAGATTGTACGATCCCGGTTGAATGTTCGATTGAAATTCTTTCATTCCTTCAATAATCTCGCTTTCTAGCTCAACCACATCATGAATGGCCAAGATATCAATCTCGAAATCGAGACTGGTTTTCTTAATCTCTCTTCTTGTGTAATTCACAATATCTGAACTGAAAACAACGCTGTTTGGAATGTAAATCAGATCGTCGTCTTCGTTAATTAAGTGCACACTGGAAAGCGTAATGTCTTGAATCTTTCCTTTGTGAACGCCAATTGAAACTTCATCGCCAATGTTCACGACACGTGCAAAGGTCATGTACATGCCGTTAATGAAATTCGAAATGTAATCTTTCGCAATTAAGACAATAGCAGCAGCAAGCAGCGAAAGTGTTGTGAGGGCTTTTTCGAGAGAAATGTTTAAGATTGCAAGCAGCAATAGTCCGGCGTATAGCGCAAAGAGAACTTGCTTGATGTGTCCAATTCCATATAAGAAATTGTCTCTTTTTCCAACCAATTCAGATCGGTAAAAGAGCACAACTACTTGGTGAATAATGTCTGTGATTAATACGGTAATAACAACGCGAAACACAGATTCCGCCATGTAGGCCACATAGGGAAACTGCTTAACAAAATCAAGAATACCATTCTTATATGTGAATGCCAATATTATTAATATCAGAACTACAAAAAGATGAATGCCGGAGTTTCTTTTAATCATTGTAATACCCTAAAATTTCTAAGATGTCTTTTGGCTTTTGCTCAGGGGCAAATTCTTTGTATTTGATTTTTCCTTTTGCGTCGCGATCAATTAAAATGTGACGCGGCTGTGGGACAAGGCAGTGGTGAATTCCACCAAAACCTCCAAGGGTTTCTTGGTATGCACCGGTATTGAAAAATCCAATGTATTGGTCTTGATCCGGATAGAATCGAGGCAAGTATATCGCATTGGTGTGCTGTTCAGAATTGTAGTAGTCATCTGAGTCGCACGTTAATCCACCGAGGAATACACGCTCATACACTTCGTCCCAATTGTTCAATGGAAGCATAATGAATCGCTTATTAATTGCCCACGTGTCGGGTAGGGTAGTCATGAAAGACGAGTCAATCATGTTCCATTTTTCGCGATCGTTTTGTTCTTTCTGATAAAGAATTTTATAGATCGCTCCGCCACTTTCACCAACGGTAAACGATCCGAATTCAGTGAAGATATTCGGAACGGGAACGCCAGCGTCTTCGCAAGCTGCTTTGATTTGTCTTAAGATTTCAGTAACCATGTACTGATAGTCGAAGCTGAATGCAATGGAAGTTTTAATGGGAAATCCTCCGCCAATGTTCAAGCTGTCAAGTGTTGGACAAATCTCGCGCAACTCGCAATACACCTTCAAACACTTCACCAATTCGTTCCAATAATAGGCGGTGTCTTTGATACCGCTATTGATGAAGAAGTGAAGCATTTTCAATTTCAAATTCGGATCGTCGTGAATGACTTTCTTGTAGAACTTCGTGATGTTTTTGTAACCAATACCTAATCTAGAAGTGTAAAATTCAAATTTGGGTTCTTCTTCCGCAGCAATTCTAATTCCAATTTTGAATTTCTTTTTAATTTGTGCTTGAAGCAAATCGAGTTCTTCAAAATTATCAATTATCGGTATTGCATTTTTATGACCATTGTTAATCAAACGTGCAATGTTTTCAATATACTGATCTCTTTTAAAACCGTTACAAATAACAAACGTACTTTTATTTATTTTGCCATTTTCTAATAGATTTTCAACAATATTGATATCAAAAGCAGATGAAGTTTCTATATGGATATTGTTCTTAAAAGCTTCATTCATAATATATTCAAAATGTGAACTTTTAGTACAATAGCAGTAATAATATTTACCCTCATACTTATTTTTTTCCATAGATTTACGAAACCAACTTTTAGCTTTTCCAATATTATTTGAAATCTGTGGTAAATAGGTGAATTTTAATGGGGTTCCATATTTTTCAACTAACTTCATCAAATCA
>CALCNZ010000022.1 GCA_937897625.1 uncultured Flavobacteriales bacterium | reverse complement strand
ATTACCCGCCAATTCCCAAACAGGCAACTCGCCGCGCTCCTTATACATTTCTAAAAATGTTTTCATCCAATCGCGCGTGCGCTCGGGTTCTAATTTGCACATCATCGGATGGTAAGCACGGAAGGTATCCCAAAGTGAGAACACAGTGTAGCGCGTGTAACCTTCAGCCTTGTGAATCTTCTTGTCCATGCCGCGGTATCTGCCATCAACATCGCTCCATACGTTCGGTACAGTGTAGCAGTGATAAAGCGAAGTGTAATAGTTTTCCAACCCTTTTCCTTCAGGAAATAAAGTAGGAGCAGGTGCTTTTTCAAAAACTTTCTGCCACTCTTCTTCTACTTTTTGCTTGTTGTATCTGAAGTCAGAATTCGGCATTTCAGCATATAAATTTCTTTTGGCGCCTTCCTCATCCACTCCCGAAATTCCTACGCGAATAGTCAATTCATTTTTTTCGGTTGGAAGGAAAAGGAATTGAAACGCTTGAATCATTTCAAGTTCAATCTTGGTTTCTCCTTTTTCATTCACGCTTTTTGAACGCTGCATCAATTGATCGTTCGCAACGAAGGGCTGAGAGAACACAGCATAGAAGTACGTATGCTGCTCAGTAGCCCACGCTTCAGAAACACGGTATCCGCTTATTGCTGTATCGCCATAAAAATGCAAGTCGTAATACAACAATTTGTCTCTGTGCATGAAGTCTAAAAACAACAAACACGAATCTCCCGGTTGCATTTTGTATTCATGCATTCCTGCATGCGTCGAGGCTGTGAAGCGCGCGTCAATATTGTAATCGTCCAGGTGAACTCCGTAGACTCCTGGACTTCCGGTCTCTCTTTTATGGGAAAAGCTTGAAGCAATCGCATCGCGCCAAAGCGGTTTATCTTTCGTGTGTCCATTCGTTGGCATAAACAAGATATCGCCATAATCGGAAACTCCCGTACCTTGCAAATGGGTGTGTGTAAAGCCATAAATAATACTGTCGCTATAGTGATAGCCACCGCATCCGTCCCAACCGTCGAGACGTGTATCTGGGCTCAATTGCACCATTCCAAATGGCGCAGTTGCTCCAGGAAAAGTATGGCCATGTCCGCCAGTCCCCGTAAATACATTCACATTGAATTTTTTATTTACGCCTTCATTAACCGCAACATTTGGCACCTGAACCGAATGACTGTTCGGTTTGTTCGAAACGTTTGCTGGTTTGTATTCACCTTGATTCTCATTGGCCGGAATATGAGCTATGACGCAAGACGCAAGGGTCAAGCTGGACAGAAAAAATGCTGAGATGTATAGATGTATTTTTTTCATGGTGCGGTAGAAGGTGAAACGCAAACCGGACAGTTCATTCTGTCGTGAACACCGAAGTGCAGGACCTGTGGTTTGGCTATTTTTATTTGAGTGAGGTATATTTCTTTTTGCTCTGGAGTCAGCGCGAGTTCGACATTCAAGTCACGTTCATCGCGAAGTTTTTTGATGAATTCAGATCGCGCGTTCAAATCTTTCAAGCGCTCTTCTTCATTTACAATCGGCTGTTCCGCAATCGTATTCATGACTGCTTTTTGTTCCTCAATAAGCGTGTGGTAATGCAAGTAAATCGAGGGTATGAGAAGATCTTGTTTTTCTGAAAGGTTCAGTTTCGCGCGCATCGATTTTATTTTCGCTTGATCTTGAACCGGAAGCACGCTTATATCAACACTGTCTCTCCCCATCGGTTGTGCAGATGAAGTCAAGGCAATCAAGCAAAGCAATAGTGCAAGGTAGAAACGAATCATATTTCAAAAATAGGACAGAAGCAAAGATGTACTACATTTGTATCGCATTTGGTCAATGAAGAAGTTCATTGTGAAAAGGGAATCGCGTGAAAATCGCGAACTGTGCCCGCAGCTGTAAAGCTCTCATTCGAAAGAATGAAAACGATTGCCACTCAAAGCCACTGTGAAAACGGGAAGGCGAGCAACCAAGAGATAAGTCAGAAGACCTGCCATTAACACGACCTAACTTTCGGGAGAAGAGTTAAGGAGATGGGTTTATTTTGCATTCATCTTTTTTCATTTTTTCCGAGTCTTTTTTCACCAACTAATTTTTCATTCATGAAAAAAATGACTCTCTTTTTTGCCGCTGTATCGGCCTTTTTTGCGGCTTCGGCTCAAACAAACACACTTCATCAAGTAATTGTGATGAATGAAGGTGTTTACAATTACACTACTTTGCAACAGGATGTCCCTGTTACAATTGGTACTTACAATCCCAATTCTAAAGTGTATCATGTATTTGATACAATTGAGGGTAGTCGATTTTCTACAGAAGTTTTAGTAGAAAATGGAATTATTTATGCAGCTGCCGATAACAAAATCAATATGTACGATGCAAATAGTTATCAGCTGTTGCATACAACTTCAGTTCCTGGAGTTCGCGCC
>CALCNZ010000021.1 GCA_937897625.1 uncultured Flavobacteriales bacterium | reverse complement strand
ACGAGATAATTACCCTTCGGGTTGTGAGATAATAATTACCCTTCGGGTGTAAATTGAAGTAAATAGCCTGCGGCTGTAAGGGAAGAAACAATCTACTTACGGCGAAGCCACTTACTTTAACTTACTGCGTAGCAATTTATTTATTTGAAGGCTTCCGCAGAATCTTGCTTGCATCTTACGAAGTATCTTGCATAAACAGCATATAACTTGCCTATAAAAGTTAGTACAAATTCCAATAGCGCGTTGGATTTTTGTTAAATGAAAAATCCAAATAAAAGTTCGGTTATTTTCCGAACAATGTATTATCTTTGCATTATATTCTTATGTTGGTAATTGGAAGAAAAATTCTTCTGAAGCTTCAAAAGAAGAATATTGGAAATAGAAGACTTTGCAACGAAATTGATCATTTACTTTCAGATTTAGAGGCATATTCGCCTGAAAGCGGAAGTATCTTCAATTACAGGAAAGATGCTGACTTAGTGCATGCAGATGGTTTTTATTTTTTCGATATTCATATTCATCGAACGCTTGTTTTGGTAGAATTGGAAGAGGATGGAGTGGCAACAATAATTTGGGCGGGAACACATTTGGAATACGAAAGCATTTTCAGAAATAATAAATCAACCATTGAAAGATGGTTGCGAAAAAACAGATACATACGGTAATGGTAGAGGCATTTAACGTGGAAAAACTTCTTAAAAAGGGAACAATTTCCAGTGAGTTAGAATATGAGCGCGCATTGGAAGCCAGTAAGTCGTTGCGTCTTCTAGGCAAGGACAACTCGAAGTATGTCTTAATCAGAAAGAAGCTCCTTGGCATCATTGAAAGTTACGAAAGGCGGGAATGGAAGAATATTGAGGATGTAACTGAATTGAAAATAAAGGAGAGCGATGATGCAGAGGCATACTTGGCACAGGAGCGCGTGTTTATAAATCAAAGACAAAAAAAAATTAAACAGAGACTGAAGGCAATGAATATGACTCAGGGTGATTTAACCACCATTTTGGGACATAAAAGCAAAACGTACATATCTGAATTAATGAATGGTCTCAGCCCATTCACGCTACACGATTTGGTAATTCTGCATCATTTTTTATCCATTGAAATGAAAGACTTAGTTCCAACGTTTTTGAATCTTCAAGACCGGGAACGTCTAAAAAAGGTTTCTGTTGAATTAAAAATGTGAAGGAGACTTTAGATTCTTGGAAAGCTTTTTCAAAAGGTCCGTTGGAAGGTCTGACGAAGGTCTTGCAGAAGGTCTTCGAAGGTGCTTCTCAAGGACGCTTCGCGTAGCGACCTTCCGTAGGACCTTTGCATTTGCAACCTTGTTCAACACCTTCCGAAGAACCTTGTAAATACACCTTGTTCAACACCTTTCGCAGAATCTCCCAATCGCCAAACTCGGAAGTGAAAATGCGCCAAACTCCGAAGTGAAAACGTGCCAAACTCGGAAGTTTGATGTATATTAGCGCTCTAATAAGCTCTTTTGCAATGGCTAAGAAAAAATATCTAAAACGTTTAGGAGACGAAGAGTTGAGACTTGCTTTGGCGTCTTCTGGTGCTGTATTGATAGAAGGTGCGAAGTGGTGTGGAAAGACAAGTACGGCGCAGCAAGCTGCCAAAAGTGTAATCTTTTTGCAAGATCCAGATCAATCGGCTTCTTATTTGGCAATGGCAGATACAAAGCCCTCTCTTTTATTATCAGGCTCCACACCCAAACTTATTGATGAGTGGCAAATGGCTCCGGTGCTTTGGGATGCAGTGCGTTTTGAGGTCGATAAACGACATGAACTTGGACAATTTATTTTAACGGGATCTGCTGTGCCGAACGACAATGTTACCGCGCATACGGGTACAGGAAGAATTTCTCGAATGAAAATGCGTCCCATGAGTTTGCTTGAATCGAAAGAATCGAACGGCAGTATTTCACTTGGTGCATTATTTTCTGGCCAATTACAAGTCTCAGAGTCTACGTCTGAATTGAGCATTGAGCAAATTGCATTTCTGATTTGTCGTGGCGGATGGCCAGCGAGTTTGCAATTGGAAGGAAATGCAGCGTTGCGTATGGCTAGTTCGTATGTTGAGTCGGTGATTAATCACGATGTTTCTGAAGTTGATTCGGTTGAGATCGGAAGAGCGTCGTGTAGGGAAAGAG
>CALCNZ010000020.1 GCA_937897625.1 uncultured Flavobacteriales bacterium | reverse complement strand
ACAATAGCGAGTTAGGGGCTTACGAAAAATTCATTACCGAATATTTTGGTTATGAAAAGGTGCTACCCATGAACACCGGTGTTGAAGGCGGAGAGACCGCTGTAAAGCTTGCGCGCAAGTGGGGCTATAAGGTGAAGGGCATTGCAGAGAACCAAGCGAAAATAGTTTTTGTGGAAGGGAATTTCTGGGGAAGAACATTGGCCGCAATTTCAACTTCACAAGATCCAAGCAGCTATGCAGGTTTCGGCCCGTATATGCCAGGTTTCTTGTCAATTCCTTACAATGATTTGGATGCATTGGAAGCATGTTTGTCTAGTGATGCGAACATCGCTGGTTTTATGTTCGAACCCATTCAAGGCGAAGCAGGCGTAGTTGTTCCGCACGAAGGATATTTGGCAGGAGTTCGCGCTTTGTGTACGAAGTACAACGTGTTAATGATTGCAGACGAAGTTCAAACCGGATTGGCGCGCACAGGAAAGATGTTGGCGTGTGATCATGAAAATGTGAAGCCAGATATTTTAGTTTTAGGAAAGGCGCTTTCAGGCGGTGTTCTGCCTGTAAGTGCGGTTCTTTCAAGCAATGAAATTATATTGACCATTAAGCCAGGCGAACACGGCAGCACGTACGGTGGAAATCCGTTGGCTTGCGCTGTTGCTACTGCCGCGTTAGAAGTTCTTCGCGACGAGAAAATGGCTGAGAATGCAGAGCGTTTAGGAGAATTATTCAGAAGCGAAATGAGAAAACTTCAAGATGAAGTTTCTTTGGTTACGCTTGTTCGTGGAAAGGGATTGTTGAACGCGGTTGTTATCGATGATCACGAAGAAAGTGAAGCCGCTTGGAACATATGTGTTGACCTTGCGAAAAGCGGACTTCTTGCGAAACCAACGCACGGAAACATTATTCGTTTCGCTCCGCCATTGTGTATTACCGAATCGGAGATTATGCAGTGCGTTGAAATAATTTCAAACGTCATTAAATCTCACGCGAAGAAATAAAAAGGGTTACAACCAACCCTTCGATTTCATCCACTCATCGTTGAACATTTTGCCCAAGTAGCGAGTGCCGTGGTCGTGGAAAATAACTACGACAACATCTCCTTCTTTGAAGCGATCTTTCATTTGCATGATTCCCGCCATGGCAGATCCGGCGCTGTTTCCAGCGAAGATGCCTTCTTCTTTCGCAATTTTACGCGTGTAAATGGCAGCGTCTTTATCGGTTACTTTTTCGAAGTGATTGATCAAATTGAAGTCGACATTTTCTGGAAGAAAATCTTCACCAATACCTTCGGTTACGTAGGTGTAAATTTCGTCTTTGCTGTAGGTTCCGGTTTCTTTGTATTGTTTGAAAATTGAACCGTAGGTATCGATTCCCAATACTTGAATATTCGGATTTTTTTCTTTCAAGAAACGTGCTGTTCCGGAAATAGTTCCGCCTGTTCCAACACCTACAATGAGGTGCGTGATCTTCCCGTCGGTCTGATCCCAGATCTCTGGACCCGTTGATTCGTAGTGCGCTTGAGCGTTACTCGGATTGTCGTATTGATTCGGCTTCCACGAATTTGGTGTTTCTTTTTCAAGTCGTGAAGAAACGCTGTAGTAAGAACGGGGGTCTTCTGGATCAACATCGGTTGGACAAACAATAACTTCTGCACCCAACGCACGAAGCGCATCGAATTTTTCTTTACTCTGCTTATCGGTACTTGTGAAAATACACTTGTACCCTTTCATGATCGCCGCAATGGCCAATCCCATTCCCGTGTTTCCTGAAGTGCCTTCGATAATGGTTCCACCCGGTTTCAACCTTCCGTCTTTCTCTGCATCTTCAATCATTTTAAGAGCCATGCGGTCTTTGATGGAATTGCCTGGATTAAAGGTTTCCACTTTAGCCAACACTAATGCTGGAATCTCTTTTACTATGGTGTTTAATTTCACCATAGGTGTATTTCCAATGGTGCCAAGGATGTTTTCGTGATACTTCATGTTGCTAATGTAGGTTGGAAGATTTAATTTTTTCTGATCGACTCTGCAGGTCGGAAGGTTGAAACATACAACGAAGGAAGTATCATGGCCAAAACACAAACGCAAAGCGTAAGCACATTCAACACAACGATTTCCATCGGATTCATAAGAATGGGAATTTCAGAAACGTAATAATTCGCAGGGTCTAATTTGAAAAAGCCCGTGTATTTCTGAAACAGCGCAATGCCAATACCTAGTATGTTTCCAATGATGACACCTTTCCCAATAATGTGCGCCGCATGCCACAAAAACACACGCAACAAAATTGGATTTGGAAGTCCCATCGATTTCAATGTGCCAATGAATGATTGTCTTTCAAGAATAAGAATGAGCAAAGCCGAGGTCATGTTCACAATGGACAGCACAACCATGAGCACAACGATAATCACCACGTTCACATCGAGCATTTCCAACCAAGCAAAAATTTCGGGATTGCGATCGGTTAATGGAATCACGAATAAGTCATAGGGCACAGCTTCCCACAAAGGATCTCTAACCTTTTCAAGTGCTTCGTAATTTTCAACTTGAACTTCATATCCGCCAATGTAATTAACTTCACTACCACGAAGGTTGGAGTACGTCCATCTTGGCGTAACGTATTCATTTTCTCCGTGCGGAGGAAAATTCAAATGAACATAAGTAGTATCTGGTATTTGAAAGGGAGCTGTTGTAATTAATCCGAAGGTTGTATCTATAAAACTCGAGTACCAAAAAGGTTCTGTGGCTGGTGTGCCGTCGAGCCAATGCTGCTCAAATTCTCCTCCATTCCCAAAACCAATCGGAGAAATGAATGTTAGCAATGGAACGCTGGCGGTGTCTACGACAATTTGCCCTTGAAGGCCCCAGCCTCCGAACTGCTGCAAGTAGGCGAGATGAACAAAAATAAATTTCTCGTCGTACTCTTCCAACTCTGTTTTATATGTTCCAACTAGTGTGAAATTTTGTTGTTGAATATCGTCTTCGCTGTTAACAATATACAAGCTCATTTTTTGTCCCAATTGAAGTGCCAAACGATTGGCGATGTATTCCGACAATACAATTTCCGCAACAGGCAGGGTGTCGGATGCGTAGTCAAGCTTCATGACTCTTCCTTGCGTTAGAACGCTATGCAAGAAGGTGGTGTCGTATTGTTCCTCAATTCCTTTCGCCACAACACCAGACAGTCCAGCCTTGGATTCTACAATTGCAGGTTTCTGTGCGTAAACACTAATGTTTTTAATCCCTGGAATTTTCTTCAGTTCTGCAATTAATTTTTTATCGAAAAGCAATGGAACCGACTCTTGCGCCGCATTGTCGCCGTTGGAAACAATCTGGAAATGTCCGCCGAATCCAATTACTTTTTGCCTTACCTCTGACTGGAATCCTTTTACCACAGCCAATGCAAGAATCATAAGGGCAATTCCAATGGCCACACCCCACATGGCAATGCGAACAATGGGCTTCGAAATACGCCCGTTGTCGCTGGCTTTTAGCATGCGAAAAGCCAAGAAGGATGCTAGCTTAAATGATCTCATTGCGGCTCAAAGTTAGGACTTCGACATTGGAAAGTTACTAACTTCATTTATTTCGGTTCAATTTTAGTAAAGAATGAACAAAATTTGTGTGCCCATGAAACACAGCGCCATTCATTTGTTTTTGAGTTTTCTTTTTGCATTGAATGCATGCGTTGCCTTCGCTCAAAATTCAGGTGCTTCACAAACCGAATCTTATTTCAGTTTACTGAAAAACAAACGCGTAGCGGTTGTCGCAAATCCGACCAGTGTTGTTGGAAAAACCCACCTCGTTGACACGTTGCTTTCCAGTGGTATTCCAGTTGTGAAAATATTTGCTCCTGAACACGGCTTCAGAGGCGAAGCCGGAAACGGTGATCACGTGAGCAACGGCATCGACAAGAAAACAAAACTCCCTATTTTTTCTCTGTATGGAAATCATACGAGACCAACACCAGAGATGCTTTCAAACGTTGATGTTATTGTCTTCGATATTCAAGACGTGGGTGCACGATTCTATACATTTTTAGCAACCATGCAAGAAGTCATGGAAGCTGCGGCCATAAGCAAAAAGCTTGTCGTTGTTTTGGACCGACCCAATCCGAATGGCTATTACATAGACGGACCCGTAATGACCGATAAAAAATTATACTCGTTTGTTGGACAGCTTCCTATTCCAATAGTGCACGGATGCACTCTTGGTGAATTAGCGAAAATGATAAACGGAGAAGGTTGGCTAACTGCAGGAAAAAGGTGCGAACTCATGGTTATCCCCTGTACAGAATACACACACAATTCTTATTTCGAATTGCCCATTAAACCTTCACCGAATTTACCCAACATCACTTCCATATACGCATACCCAAGCTTGTGTTTGTTTGAAGGAACTTGCATAAGTATTGGAAGAGGCACCAGTCTTCCGTTTCAACAATTCGGATTCCCCAATTGTGAGATTGGTAAAATATCTTTCACCCCAAAAGAAATACCTGGAGCATCTACCAATCCGCCGTTCGAAAATCAGTTGTGTAAAGGCATAAAAGTAAGTTTCGAAAAACGTCCCACACAGCTCAATCTATCTTGGTTAATGAGCATGTATGCGAGCTATCCGAACAAAGAGAAATTCTTTTCTTCTCCCGGATTTTTCGATAAATTAGCAGGAACAACGTTGCTTCGAAAGCAAATTGTTGAAGGAAGAACAGAAGATGAAATTCGTGCCTCGTGGCAAAAAGATTTAGAAGACTACAAAATCATTCGCAAGAAATATTTACTCTACCCCGACTTCAATTAAGCATGAAAGCATTCCTTAAACTTTTCCTTCTCTCCGTCGCATTTTTTTTAGGTGGAAAAAGTGCCTTCGCTCAATTGGAAAACACCACACGCGATGTTGCTCGCAAGCATCCGAATGGAAAGCCCTACGTGGTGGTGTATGTTAAAAATACAACCGGAGAAATTGTGAAAGAGGAAGTATATTATTCAAATGGAAATTTAGAGTGGGAAGGATTTTACAAACGCTCCATTGAAGACGGTTCATGGAAATATTATTATCCGAATGGGAAATTGAAGAGCAATCAATATTACACCAAGGGCAAAGAGAATGGTGTTTTTCTCGACTACAACGAAGCGGGAAAATTGGTGAAGCAAAGTCTCTTCAAAGACGGGAAGTTAGTCTCTGAACAAAGTTTTTGATTTTATTTCTTCGGAACCCATTTGTTTTCTTCCGCGACCAATTCGTGCGCAGCTGCGCGTGAAAGCGTGAACAAATAATCGGAAAGTCTATTCAAGTATTGAATGAAAATTGGGTTCACAGTGGAGAGTTCTGCAAGCGCTGTGGCTGTTCGTTCAGTTCTTCTGCAAACAGTTCTTGCAACATGAATGTGCGACACCGTCGGATGTCCGCCGGGTAGAATGAAGTGCTTCAATTCAGGAAGCTCCGCAGTCATGCGGTCAATCTCAGCTTCAAGATCTTCGGCAGCGTTTTCAGGAAGTGCAGGAAGTTGAATTTTTTCAGCTTGATCGGGTTCTGTTGCAAAATGACTTCCAACAACAAATAGATTGTTTTGAATTTCACGAAGCGTTTGGCGATGAGTAGGTAGCAAATCGGAAACCAAGCCTACGAACGAATTCAATTCGTCAATATCACCGTAAGCAGCAATACGAATGTGGTGCTTGGGAAGTCTTGTTCCTCCTAACAACATCGTTTTTCCATCGTCGCCTTTCTTCGTGTAAATCTTCATGTCTTATTCTTTAATGGGTTCTGGTAAATTCCAAGTTCCGCGAATCACAAACCGAACGGTCGTTCGGTTACGTTGCTCAAGTAAAACTTCTTTGTATTGCAAAAGCTGTTGCATAACCATTGGCTTCGGGTGACGAATGGTTAGAATGCATACATTGTTGTTGTATCTAACATGAAAGTCGCTCAACTGTTCAATGAGTGCCTTCAGTTTATTTGAATCTGAAGGAATGCAAACAGAAAAATTCAATGCTGAATTTTCCATCATATGCACATGAATCCCCAGATTAGCAAAGGCATTGAAGATGAACGTAAGATTGTCTTCCACCACAAAACTGAAATCTTTGGTTGAAATGGAAATCAAAGTTTGGTTCTGTTTCAAAATATAAGAAGCCACTTCCAATTCAGCATTGGCGCGCTCTACAATGCGGGTACCTTCTGCTTCAGGATTTAAAAAAGATTTGATGTAAAGCGGAATGTTCTTGTTCTGAAGTGGTTTAATGGTTCGCGGATGAATGACACTCGCTCCGTAATACGCCAACTCTACAGCTTCACGGAACGAAATCTCTTTCAAGAGTTGCGTGGGCATGAAACACTTCGGATCGGCATTCAATAATCCAGGCACGTCTTTCCATATCGTCACCGATTCAGCATTCAACAAATAGGCGAATATGGCAGCGGAGAAATCTGATCCTTCGCGACCGAGAGAGGTTAGATGCCTTGCAAGATTCTTCGAAAGGTCCTGCGGAAGGTCCGTTGGAAGGTCCTGTGGAAGGTTCTTCGAAAGGTCCTGCGGAAGGTCTTGCGAAGCACCTTCGGAACGACCTTGCGGAGCAACTGGCGCCTTTGAGGCGCCTATGAATCCTTGCAGCACCAGCGTTGAATGCAATTGAAATTCTTGTAGAAGCGCCGCAACTTTCTCTTCGCTCTTATCCCAAAGCACACGCGCATCGCGGAAACGCGCATCGGTAATGACGTAATCGGCGCTGTTTAATCTTTTCGAAGAAAGATTGTTTTTGATGAAGCATGCGTTTACAATGGCCGTAGATAAATACTCGCCATATCCGATAATGCGATCATATTCTTCATCAAAACTTGCATTGATTTCACTCTTGCAGATTTGCGAAAGTGCGTCGAAGACCAACAGCCAATCGGTGTCGGTGTCAACTTCTAATTCTTTGGCTATGTTGAAATGAAATTCGAAAATTTCTTGAAGTTCCTTTTCGAAGTCTTTTCCTTCGAAGCGTTTTTTATGAATGGTCTCTAGGGCATTTGTAGTTTTGCCCATGGCTGAAACAATCACAATTTTATTTTCTTGAAACCGATTCAAGATGGAACATACATTGCGGACTGCTTCCGCATTGCGTACCGATGCTCCTCCGAATTTGTGCACAGTTATTGGTGCCATGCCGCCTCTTTAATTTGTTCAGTGAATAAATATCCGTTTAACCACTCTGCTGAAAAACGAGCGTTGTACTTTCTGTAAAAATTCAATGCGGGTTCGTTCCAATCGAGCACTTGCCAAGTCATTCCGTGAAAATTTCGTTTCGCGCATTCGTTGGCAACTGCTTCAAACAAACGTGCGCCAATTCCATTTCCACGTAATTCTTCCTTCACCACAATGTCTTCCAAATAAATCATCGGACCTTTCCAAGTGCTGTATCGAATGTAATAAAACGAAATGCCCACGATTTGTTCATTTCGCTCTGCAACGAAAAATTCGAAGAAGGGGTTGTCTTGAAATCCCCAGGCTTCCATTTGCTCAGCAGAAACAACAACCGCTTCGGGTTCTTTTTCATACACCGCCAATTCTTGAATAAGCGCAAGCGCCTCTCGTAAATCGGCTTTCGTTCCTTTTCGAACCAGGGTTGTTTCCATGCCGCAAAGTAAAAGCAAAAAACAATCAAATACATCCTGTTGTACCTTTGCACAATGGCAGGAGTACGTTTAGAAAAATTTGGTTCGCTAATCAAGCGCGAGTTAGCAGTTTTGTTTCAGCAAAATTCACGTGAATGGTTAGGCGGAACCATGGTAACCATTACGCAAACGCGTGTGGCGCCCGATTTAAGTTTAGCACGCATATACATTAGTGTTTTCCCTTCAGACAAAAAAGATGAGGCGTTGAAACTGTTGAAACAAAATCATTCATCAGTGAAAAAAGAGTTGGGATTGAAGGTGGGCAAGCAAATGCGCAAGGTTCCAGAATTACAGTATTACATAGACGACTCGTTGGATTACTACGAGACGATTGATAATTTATTGAAGAAGTAAGATGCATTACGATCCTATTAAACGCAGTTTAGGCGGTGTTTTCAACCGCACACCCTTCTTGCGAAAGTTGTTTTATTTCTTGTTAGACGTTTTACTTCTTCGTTCGTGGCACATTCGCAGCGAGCTCAGAAAACTCAATGGCAGTGGCGTGAAGAACATCTTGGATGCTGGATCTGGATTTGGACAGTATTCCTTTTGGATGACGAAGAAATTCGATCAAGCTGAAATTTTAGCGGTTGATGTGAAGGAAGAACAGGTTGCCGATTGCAACAATTTCTTCAATCAAATTGGAAAGTCTCACGTGAAGTTTGAAGTGGGCGATTTGGTGACGTTCGTTCAACCGGAAAAATTCGATTTGGTTTTGTGCGTAGACGTTATGGAGCACATAGAGGAAGACGTTCAAGTGTTGACGAATTATTGCAACAGTTTGAAAACTGGAGGCATGCTTTTGATTAGCACGCCAAGCAATATGGGAGGAAGCGACGTGCACGACGACGGCGAGACTTCGTTCATTGAAGAGCACGTGCGCGACGGGTATGGCATTGATGAGATTGAAGAGAAATGCAAGCGCGCAGGATTTTCGAAAGTTGAAGCGCGATACAGTTACGGTGCTCCGGGCAAGATCTCTTGGAAGTTGTCTATGAAGTATCCGATGCTTATGTTGAATAAATCGAAGGCGTTTTTCATCTTGTTGCCAATTTATTATCTAGTTACTATGCCGATTTCATTGGTGTTGAATGTCTTCGATGTGAAAGGATCGCACAGCACAGGCACAGGACTAATTGTTAAAGCTTGGAAGTAAGATGAAGTTCTTAATTGTTGGATTGGGAAACATTGGCGCAGAATACGCGAATACCCGTCATAACATTGGGTTCTTGGTTGCCGACGAGCTAGCCGCGAAACACAACGCTACATTTTCCACTGAGCGTTACGCCGATAAAACAGAATTCCGTTCGAAGGGAAAGACATTCATAGTCATTAAACCTTCCACCTACATGAATTTATCTGGAAATGCCTTGCGCTATTGGATGCAGCAGGAGAAAGTTTCATTGGAGCATGTAATGGTCGTAACCGACGATTTGGCCTTGCCCTTTGGAAAGTTGCGGATGCGTGGAAAGGGCAGCGACGGTGGTCACAACGGCTTGAAGCACATTCAGCAGATCTTGAACACGGGAGATTACGCGCGCATTCGCGTGGGAGTAGGGAAGGAATTCTCGAAGGGACAGCAGGTAGACTATGTCTTGGGCGAGTGGACATCGGAAGAAAAGACCGGATTGGAGGAAGTGGTTCAGAAAGCCGCTCAAGGCTGTTTGTCCTTTGCCTTCATTGGTTTGGGGTTGACCATAATACGTTCAATACGA
>CALCNZ010000019.1 GCA_937897625.1 uncultured Flavobacteriales bacterium | reverse complement strand
GGTGGATCTGTTTATCCACCAACCGCCGAAACCGTTGCCAACCGCGAGCATTTCGTTTTCCAAGACGGACAACCGGTATTCAAAGCAGCTGTTGTAGGTATGGCCGATGTGTCAGCTGAAATCATGGAAAAGAACAACCTGAAGTCGGAAGACGTTGCCTGGTTGGTTCCTCACCAAGCGAACTTACGTATCATTGACGCCACTGCACGCCGCATGGGAGTAGGCAGTGATAAGGTTATGATAAACATTCACAAATACGGAAACACCACTAGTGCTACCATTCCATTGTGTCTGTGCGATTGGGAATCTCAATTGAAAAAAGGAGACAACCTCGTACTTGCCGCATTCGGCGGTGGATTCACGTGGGGAGCGATTTATGTTAAGTGGGCGTACTAACCGCGAAGCGGATGACACAACAAGTTGTGATGACCACTTCGTGGATGACCACAAAGTGGATACAACAAATGAGAATAATATATTTTTGAATTATAATAGATAAAAATGGCAGCAACTACCGCAGACATTCACAACGGAATGTGTTTCAGAATGGATTCACACATCTGGAAAATCATTGAATTCTTACACGTAAAACCAGGAAAAGGTCCGGCTTTCGTAAGAACGAAAATCAAGAATTTGAACAACGGAAAAATCGTTGATCACACCTTCAACTCGGGTGTGAAGATGGATGTGGTTCGTATTGAAACGCGCGAGTATCAGTTCTTATTCCAAGACGATCAGTACAACTTCATGAACTCGGAAGACTTCGAGCAAATTACGATTCCTGAGACCATGATTAACGCGCCGAAATTCTTGAAAGAGGGAATGGTGTGTATGGTTATGTTCAATGCGGAAGACGAAGCGCCAATGTCTTGTGACCTTCCAACGTTGGTTGAATACGAAGTGACTTACACCGAGCCAGGTTTGCGCGGAGATACTGCAACGAACGCCATGAAGCCAGCAACGCTTGATGTGAACGTTGAAGTACGTGTTCCATTGTTTATTGAAGTGGGAGACAAGATTCGCATTGACACATCAACCGGACATTACCACGATCGCGTTAAGAAATAAGCATGTATCAATTAGACCAATACACCTTCGCGAACAAAGCGGTGCTTGTGCGCGTAGACTTCAATGTTCCTTTGAACGAACAATTCGAAGTAACCGACAATACGCGTATTCGCGCAGCAGCGAAGACCATTCTGAAGTTGTCTTCAGACGGGGCGAAGGTGATTTTGATGTCGCATTTGGGAAGACCGAAAGGCGGACCAGAAGATAAATTTTCGTTGAAGCACATTCAACAAGAAGTATCGAATGTATTGGGCAAGCCTGTTGCATTTGCTGGAAATTGTGTGGGTGAAGAAGCGAAGCATGCGGTGGAGAAAATGAAGAGCGGAGAAATTCTGTTGTTGGAGAATCTTCGTTTTTACAAAGAGGAAGAAGGCGGAGATGAATTCTTCGCCGGACAGTTGGC
>CALCNZ010000018.1 GCA_937897625.1 uncultured Flavobacteriales bacterium | reverse complement strand
GTTTCGGAAGATGTTAATGAAACAGTACAGTTATGTGCTGAACTAGCAGAAGAAGGAGACGTGGTGCTGTTGTCACCATGCTGTGCAAGTTTTGATTTGTTTCAAAATTATGAAGACACACTTAAGAAAGATGCGGACGGGCTTGTCTGAAAGAGGTGAAGCGCAATATATTCTTCCGCTCTTCAACAACATTGAGCCAACGGGAGAGTTGAACTTGAACGATTGCATAGGGAAGCAAATGCGCTTGAATGCAACCGGTGATATCCGATGCATTCTTCACGGAGAAAAATTGAACAAAACATTTGGTGAGGGATTGTGTTGGAATGGATTTCAAGATTCGTCGAATGCTTCGCCGTGTATTATTCATCCGGAATTATGCAAAGCGCACGAAGGCATTGCCTTGCGCGGAGATATGGAGTGGGAGCGAAACAACCATCTTATTCCGCATATCGTTTATCTTTCTTTCACTTCAGGAGTGAAAGTCGGAGTTACTTCCGAACGGAATTTGTTTTCGAGATGGATTGATCAAGGCGCTAGACACGGGCTTGTTTTTGCGAGAGTTCCATACAGACAATTGGCAGGTGAGTTTGAAGTTATGTTGAAGGAGCACGTCGCCGACAAATCGAATTGGAAGGGAATGCTTCAACCGCTGTTTGCTGAAGGTTCAGATTTGCTAACGGTGAAAGAGAATTTACTTTTTGAAATTCCGGATGCGTTCCAAGATTTTATAGATGACGAAGACAAAGTTTGGGACATTCAATTCCCCTGCGAGGATCGTCCGGTTAATCCAAAAACTTGGAAGTTGGCTCCTGATATTGTTTATGAGGGTAGATTGAAAGGAATTGTTGGTCAGTATTTGATTTTAGAGAACCAGCAAGTTTTGAACATTCGCTCACATGCTGGGTACGAAGTGGAGTTGAATTTCACAGATTAAGACTTCATTAAGAAATATGACATTTTTCTTGCAAGTCTCAAAAATGCGTCTATCTTTGTTGAAGCTTACCGATTTATCTCTTCTTGAAGTTCTTCGGAATTACAGTCTAGATGAGGAGTAAGCATTAATTAATTTTTTATTTTTTTTATGAACATTTTTGTTTCTGGACTGAACTACAGTCTAACGAGCGATGAGCTCCAAGCAATCTTCACTCAATATGGTGAAGTAGCTTCTGCTAAAGTGATTACTGACCGTGACACCGGTCGTTCACGCGGTTTTGGTTTTGTTGAAATGTCAGATGACGCAGAAGCGCGCAATGCAATTGACGCTTTAGATCAAGCTGAAATGAAAGGTCGCAAGATCAACGTTAAAGAAGCTGAAGACCGTCCACGTACTTCTACTAACCGTAGAGAAGGTGGTTTCCGTCAAGGATATTGATTCAATACGCTTTTGACTTACTTTAAAAAGGGACTTCGGTCCCTTTTTTATTTTACATTAGCCATATGAAGTTGGAACTACTCGATTCTTTCGGGGATATGAAATCGCCTTTGTATGCAATAGCAGACGGCACGCACGCTGATTCTTTTTTTACAGCTTCAGCAAACGGTTTGGTTTCCGAGTGGAATACGGAATACGGTGTTTCCTCAGAACTACAAGTTAAAACATTGGGCGCTGTGTTCTCATTACTGTATGATGATGTTTCAAAATTCTTGTGGATTGGCTGTCAACAGAACACATTGAGTGTAGTAGACATAGCTCAGAAAAAAGAAATTAAAAACTACAACGTCCATCCCGGAGGTGTTTTCGATATAAAAATAGTCGAAGATAAAATTGTAAGTGTTGGAGCAGACGGCAATGTGATTGAGTGGAATAGAGCTGATGCTAGCTATTCACGAACCGTTCCTCTCTCTGATTCAAAGATTCGTCGGTTTGCCGTGAGTCCGCATGAGCGGGCCTTGGCTTTCCCTTTTTCAAATGGTGAAATGGAAATTGTAGATCCTGTATTTTTCAATTCTATTGAAAAAAAGAAAGTGAACGAGATAGGGGTTGCGTCGTGTGCATTTCATCCAAAGAAAAGCGTTCTTCTTACGGGAGGTCGCGACGGCGAAGTGCATCTTTGGAACACCAAGAAGAATTATTCACCAGTAATCAATTTCACTGCGCATAAGGCAAATGTTTATGCGATAGCCTTCCATCCGAAACGACATGTCTTTGTCACAGGAAGTCGCGATAAGGAGATTAAAGTGTGGGACGCAGAGTCGTTAGATTTTTTGTGCAGCGCATCTCACGCGCGGAGCGTTAATGCCTTGCATTTTCTCAAAAACGGCCTTTTGCTTTCCGCCAGTGATGATGGGTCTATTCGCTTGTGGAAAATTCTTCGCTCAAACTAGGAATGTCTTCGTGTATATTTGACACTAAGTATTTCCTTCAACATGAAAAATAATTTATTCGTTTTATTGGCCATTGCTTTAGTAAGTTGTGGTGTGACTAAAAATCAAGACTACACTTCAGAGGCCAAACAAATTGGCTATTCTGAAACGAAAGTGGTTCGTCACCCGAACTGGTCTAAGAACGCAACTATCTATGAGGTAAATGTTCGTCAGCATACAGCTGCCGGAACTTTTGCAGCATTGGAAAAAGATCTACCTCGTATCGACTCATTGGGTGTTGACATTCTATGGCTTATGCCCATTAACCCAATTGGACAACTAAACAGAAAAGGAAGTTTGGGAAGCTATTACAGCGTGAAGAATTACACGGGAGTAAATCCGGAGTTTGGAACAACGGAGGATTTTAAGCGTTTGGTAAAAAAGGCTCATGAATTGGGGATGTATGTCATTTTAGATTGGGTAGCGAATCACACGGCTTGGGACAATCCATGGGTAACGCAGCATCCAGATTGGTACACCCATGATTCAAATGGAAATATTGTTCCGCCGGTTCCGGATTGGTCGGATGTAGCGGATTTGAATTACGACAATCTCGAACTTCGCAAGGAAATGATTCGAGCAATGGAATATTGGGTAAGAGATTGTGATATTGACGGGTACCGTTGTGATGTTGCGATGAATGTTCCAACCGATTTTTGGAACGATGCACGTGCAGCATTGGATGCAATTAAGCCAGTCTTTATGTTGGCGGAAGCGGAGCAAAAAGATCACCATTTGAAGGCTTTTGACATGTCGTACAGCTGGGAATTGTTGAGCATTATGAACGGCGTTGCGAAAGGAGAAAAATCGCTTTATGCATTTGACGATTACATGGCGAAATCGGACACTGCTTTTCAAAAGAGCGCTTATCGCATGGGCTTTACCACGAATCACGATGAGAATACTTGGAATGGAACGGGTGGAGAGCGTTACGGCGTGAAGCGCAAATTGTTCGATGTTCTTTCCTTTACGCTTCAAGGTATGCCATTGGTTTACACTTCGCAAGAAGGAGGGGAAGTGGATATGAAAGGAAATGCGAAACGTTTACGTTTCTTCGATAAGGACACCGCATACTTCAACAATTATGTAAACAGTGATTTTTACAAGCGCTTACTTGCTGTCCATCATGAAAATCCGGCCTTGTGGAATGGAGAGTTTGGCGGAAGTTTCAAGAAGTTGAAGACATCGAACGACGATGTGTTGTATGCCTACGTTCGCACCAACGGCGATCGTCAGGTGGTGGTGCTTTTAAATTTTTCAGATAAACCGCAAGTGTTCAATTTTACAGATGAGGTTCCGGACGGAGATTTTAGAAGCATATTCAACAGTGAAACGTTTTCTTTGTACTCAAGAAATCAGCGCGCTATAGCTCCCTACGGTTTCAAGTTTTTTCTAAATAGAACAGCCCTCGGAATTATCTTTGTGCTCTAAAATAACGTTATGGAAGAGCCTGAAGGGAAAGAGATTTTCGAAGCCACGGTAGAGATTCGTTTTGCAGACATTGATGCCATGGGGCATGTAAACAATGCTGTTTACTTCAGTTATTTCGAACAAGCTCGTATGGCTTATTTCAAGGAGCGTGTGGCCCGTGTTTGGAACTGGAATGAAGACGGAGTTATAGTCGCTCGAAATGAAATTGATTACATTTTTCCCGTTTTCTTAAATGACCGAATGAACATTCGGTTATGGGTAGAGCATGTTGGGAATAAGAGTTTTTCAGTCTGTTACCGTGTTGTTGTTGGTGAGCGACTTTGCGCAACTGGCAAGTCGGTTTTGGTTTGTTTTAATCACAAAGATCAACGCCCTCAAGCTATTCCAGAAGCGTGGAGAACAGTTTTTCTAGCGAATTAATATGGCAAAGGATAAGTTAAAACGGTGGGCAGAGAATAAGACGTTTCCGCATGTGTTCGAACCGAATTTAATGCCCATCATTCGCGAAAATGCGACTTTTATGAAAGGATTGTGGCGCGAAGAATTCTATAAGAATAACAATCCGCTTGTTGTTGAATTGGGCTGTGGAAAAGGAGAGTACGCGGTTGGTCAAGCGCAACGAAACTTGGATAAAAATTATTTAGGGGTTGACGTTAAAGGACATCGTTTTCATAAAGGAGCAAAAGAGTCTCTTGAAATGGGATTAACGAATGTCGCTTTTCTTCGAGCGAGAATAGAATTCATAGATGCCTTTTTTGCAGACAATGAATTGGATGAAATTTGGCTAACGTTTTCTGATCCGATGCCAAACGATCATGACGGGAACAGAAGAATCACCTCTGGCTTTTATATGAAGCGTTATGAGCGAATGCTGAAGTCTGAAGGAATCGTTCACATTAAGCATGACAATCCAGCCCTCTACGAGCGAGCGCTTCGCGAGATTCCGTTGATGGGTGCAGAGATAATTTTGCATGATGATAATATCTATGAATCTGGTTTTCTAAATACAATAGATGAGAAGCTCAAAGATGTTTTAGAGATTAGAACATTTTACGAGCAAATGTGGTTGAAAGAAGGTCGGAAGATCAAATACATTCAGGCTCGAATGCCGGAAAAGAAATAGTCATAAAATGAAAATCAAAAGCAATGACTAGGAAATTTGCTCGAGTAACTTTTGTTGTTTTGATGTTGATTGCTTTACTTTCAATACTGTTTCCTCAACTACCGAAGAAC
>CALCNZ010000017.1 GCA_937897625.1 uncultured Flavobacteriales bacterium | reverse complement strand
ACATGTAGCGGGTTCAATCAATATTCCACTGCAAGAAGTGCCAACGAAAGTAGAAGAGTTCAAAAATATGCCTAAGCCTTTAGTACTGTGTTGCCTCTCAGGTGGAAGAAGCGGACAAGCCGCTGGATACCTTCAGCAACAAGGCGTTCAAGAGGTGTATAACGGTGGTGGTTGGATGGAAGTAAATGCTTTAGTGTAATGGGATTCTTTTCATTTTTAAAAGGCAAGCCAAAGGTAGATTTGGTGCAGTTGATGCGCGAAGGAGCGAAGCTGATAGATGTCCGCACGAAAGGAGAATATTCTGAAGGACACGCGAAAGGAACAAGCAATGTTCCGCTGCCGGAAATTCCAACCAAGGCGAAAGCTTGGAAAAAAGATGAAGCGATTATTCTCTGCTGCAGAAGCGGTATGAGAAGCGGTGCGGCGGTTGCTCAATTGAAACAAATGGGATTCGCCAACGTGCACAATGCAGGTAGCTGGAACAAAATGCAAAACCTAATTCAACAAAAATGAAAGGAAGCTTCAACGATATCATTCAAAGCGATAAGCCAGTGCTAGTAGATTTCTTCGCAACTTGGTGTGGGCCGTGTAAATACCAAGGTCCAATTTTGGAAGAATTGGCAAGCGCCATTGGAGACGAAGCACGCATTATTAAAATAGACATCGACCGCAATCAGGCGGTGGCCGCGAAATACAACGTGCGTTCTGTTCCAACGTTAATGATCTTCAAAAACGGAGAGGTGATGTGGAAGGAAGCGGGCGTAAAAGAAAAAGAGCAGTTGATTCAACTGCTCCGTTCTTTCTAAAATATTTTTTAGTTTGAAGATTAAGCTGCACTCTGTGCGGCTTTTTCTTTTTGCTTCTCAGCATACGCCACCGCTGCTTCACGAACCCATGCGCCCTCACTCCAAGCTTTTTGCTTCGCAGCAATACGCTCTTTGTTGCACGGTCCATTTCCTCTTACCACTTCGTTGAATTCCGTCCAATCGATTTCACCGAAATCGTAATGACCCGTTTCTTCGTTCCATTTCAAATCTGGATCTGGAATGGTAAGTCCTAAATATTCAGCTTGAGCAACCGTCATGTCTACGAATTTCTGACGCATCTCGTCGTTCGAATGACGCTTGATTTTCCAAATCATATTCTGACTGCTGTGCGCAGAGTCTTTGTCAGACGGACCAAACATCATTAACGCCGGCCACCAAAAACGATTGAACGCATCTTGCAACATTTTCTTTTGCTCTGCAGTTCCTTTCGAAAGCGCGATGCAAATTTCATATCCTTGTCTCTGATGAAAACTTTCCTCTTTGCAAATGCGAATCAACGCCCTGCTGTATGGACCGTAGCTCGTGCGCTGCAAAGAAACCTGATTAACAATTGCGGCACCGTCTACCAACCAACCAATGGCACCAATATCGGCCCATGAAGTTGTCGGGTAATTGAAAATAGAAGAGTATTTCGCTTTACCCGATAGCATTTCTTCTGTCATGGTATCTCTGTCTACACCCATGGTTTCGGCAGCACAGTACAAGTACAAACCGTGACCGGCTTCATCTTGCACCTTCGCTAACAAAATTGCTTTTCTGCGCAAAGACGGCGCGCGGGTAATCCAATTTCCTTCAGGAAGCATTCCAATGATTTCGCTATGGGCGTGCTGTCCAATCTGACGAATAAGCGTTTTGCGATAGCCTTCCGGCATCCAATCTTTTGCTTCGATTTTATTTTCAGCGTCTATGTATTGCTGAAATTTTTGAAGGGCCAATTCCATTTCCATAAGAACAAATTTAGTTCATTCATCTTAAACAAAATCATTGCAAATATCAGCCGTGAAAAATTCTTGTTCAGAACTTCGTTCACCTATTTTTGCCTTTTCAAACTTATGAGACCAACCTTTTCCGCTTTAACTGTTTCCGACGTGCGTCGGGAAACCGCCGATAGTGTTTCTATTGCTTTCCATGTGCCTTCCGATTTAGCAGAACGCTACGTATTCAAGCCAGGGCAATACCTTACGCTTCGCGCAAGTGTAAACGGAGAAGACATTCGCAGGTCGTATTCCATTTGCAGTGGTGCCTCAGACGGTGAATTGCGTGTGGCCATAAAGCGAGTAGACGGTGGAGTATTTTCCACATGGGCCACCTCAGAGATCGAGGCAGGTATGGAAATGCAAGTGATGAACCCCATGGGGCACTTCACCCCGAATAATTTAGATGGGAAAACACACATGGTCCTTTACGCTGCTGGAAGTGGAATTACGCCCATGCTGTCCATTGCGCGCACGCTTCTTCAAAACAACGCTGAAGCAGAGGTATCATTGATTTACGGAAACAGGAATTTCAATGGAATTATTTTCCGCGATTTAATTGAAGACATGAAGGACATTTACCTCGGAAGATTCCGTGTGTTTCATGTGCTAAGCGGCGAACCGAACGACATTGCTCTTTTTTATGGAAGAATAGATGCAGAGAAAATTGAAGGCTTTACACAGCGCTTCATTCCCATAGAAACGGTTTCGGAAGTTTTTGTTTGCGGACCAGAGCCGATGATTCGTGCCGTAAAAGATTTTTATTTATCGAAGGGAATGGCAGCGGAAAATGTTCATTTCGAATTGTTCGCTTCTCCAGGCCAGGCTAAGCAAGCTCCTCCAGTTGTGAAGAAGGAAGTGGTGTTGGAAGGACAAGCAGACGTGACCGTTATTTTCGATGGGAATTACACCCAATTTAAAATGCCGAAAACGGGTGAAATGATTTTAGATGCGGCGCAGCGTGCGGGCCTAGACATTCCATTTTCATGCAAAGGCGGAATGTGTTGCACGTGTCGCGCGCACGTGAAGGAAGGTGAAGTAGATATGAAATTGAACTACGCTTTGGAACCGGGTGAAGTGAACGCAGGATTTGTACTTACTTGTCAGTGCGAACCTATTTCAGACACTGTCGTTATAGACTTCGATAAAGTTTAATGGATTAATGTCCGTCCTCGCAAGCGCAAGGAGTAGAAAAATAAACTTTGGTGTTCTTCGAATCTACCATTTGGAGAATGCGATCTTGGGTTCCAAAACTCATTTGGTTGTGAAGAAAATCGAGATGCGTTAAGTTCTTCAACGAGCCTATTGCATTCGGATAATAGTCGATGGGATTGTCCCAAAGCGCTAAAATGCGCAGCTCTTGCAACTTTTCTATTTCATCTGGAAGTGTGCTAATGTAGTTGTCGCCCAATTCGAGTATCCTTAAATTTTTCAAACTGAAAAGTACGGGAGGCATTGAATCTACAAGGTTTTCATTTATGCTCAGCCTTTGTAAAAATGGAAGTTCGTTAATTTTTGAAGGGATATTTTTGATCTTGTTTCGATCGAGTTGAAGGTCGTTCAAGTTGGAAAACAAAAAGACGTCTTCAGGAATTTCAGTGTACTTTTTACGATTAAGATGAAGCCTGTATACCTTGGAAGGTTCTTTTAACGCGAGGCTCAGGTCGGTGTATATTTTACAAGTATCAATTTTGTCCCACGATACCAATTGCGCATGCGAAGCAACTCCAAAGTTGAATAGAATAACAAGTGTGAAAAGAGTTGTTTTAGCGAATGGCATTGGCAATGTCTTTTGCGAGTTGTTCTTTCAACGCATCTATTGAACCAAAATTTTGTTCGTCGCGAATCTTCCGAATAAATTCAACTTGCAAGGGCTGTTCATACAGGTTGTTGTGAAACCCAATCACGTGCACTTCCAAAGATCGGCTTCCGTTTAATTCGAAGGTAGGTCGGGTTCCAATATTCATAGCTCCGCGGTAGTTTTTTCCGTTTATGTTGGTCTCTACCACATAGACTCCGTTTGCTGGAATAAGTTTTAGCGGATCTGAAATTTTTATGTTGGCCGTTGGAAAACCAATTTTCTGACCGTTGCCCTTCCCATGCACAACAGTTCCTGAAAGCACGTAGTTTCTGCCTGTTGCATGATGCGCGAACTCAACATTTCCGGCTAAAATAGCATTTCGAATTTTTGTTGAACTGACTTCACTTTCGTTCACGAGTTGCGCCGGAATTTCTTCAACATGAAATTGAAACATATCTGCGTACTCCAACAATTTTTGAAAGTTCCCTTCACGGTTTCTCCCGAAGCGGTGATCGTATCCAACAATTACGGTGTGGACATTCATTCCAACCACCAATAAATCGCGCACATATTCGAACGCAGTCTTCTTCGCGAATTCTATGGTGAAAGGAAATTCAACCAAGTGATCGATGCCGCAATCGGATAAGAATATTCTTTTCTCCTGCGTATCTGAAAGCAGCTGAATACCGTGGTCTTCAGGGAAGAGCACAGTGCGCGGATGCGGGGTGAAAGTAAGCACTACTGTTTCTCCGTTAACCTCTTGCGCCAAGGCTTTCATGCGGTGCAGAATGGCCTGGTGCCCGAGGTGAACACCGTCGAATGTGCCGATAGTTAAGACAGGATTTTTTACTTCCTTAAACGAAGAAAAGTCTTGATGAATTTTCACCTTGAATTATTTTGAAAACGAAGGCGAAACAGTTGTCTCTTTCGTTTCTCTATTCAAAATGTAAAAACCTTCACCCGATTTGTCGCCTAATTTCTTTGCGGTAACCATGTTCACCAACAACGGGCAAGGTGCGTATTTCGGATTGCCAAAACCTTCGTGCATTACTCTTAGAATAGCCAAGCATACGTCTAATCCAATGAAATCGGCTAAGCGAAGTGGGCCCATTGGATGTCCCATTCCTAACTTCATTACAGTATCTATTTCTTCAACGCCAGCAACGCCTTCGTAAAGGGTGTATATAGCTTCGTTGATCATAGGCATAAGAATGCGGTTGGCTACGAAACCTGGGTAGTCGTTTACTTCAACAGGAACTTTACCAAGCTGCTTTGAAATTTCAAAGACCTTTTCATTCACTTCGTTCGAAGTGCTGTATCCACGAATAACTTCAACCAATTTCATTACTGGAACTGGATTCATGAAGTGCATGCCAATAACCTGAGAAGGTCTGTTCGTTACTGAAGCAATTTTGGTAATGCTTATGGAAGAAGTATTGGAAGCCAAGATGCAGTTTGCAGGTGCATTCGCGTCGAGGGTTTGAAAGATTTTCAATTTAAGATCAACGTTTTCGGTGGCTGCTTCAACAACTAGCTCCGCGTTGCTTACTCCGTTTTCAATAGAGTTAGAAGTGGTCAGATTTGCAAGTGTTTGAGCTTTTTGCTCTTCGGTGAGCGTTCCTTTAGCAACCTGACGGTCCAAGTTCTTAGAAATGGTAGCGATAGCTTTTTCCAGTTGCGCTTCATTCAAATCAATCAATTGAACGGTGAATCCGTTTTGCGCGAACACATGCGCGATTCCATTTCCCATGGTGCCAGCACCAATAACTGCAATGTTTTTCATTGAAACAATTTTTTGCAAATATAGCATTTTGCTATTGCACTTCTCCCTTTAGGGCGCGATATCGTTTCCGAGCGTCTATGACGAACAAACTGCCGGGAAATTCATTTAAGAGACGCTCATACAGCGTTTGAGCTTTTGCTAAATCTTTGAAATGTCTTTCTTCAATTTCGGCCATGGCGAACAGCGCGTCATCGGCATAAATTCCATCGAAATGAACGTTTACCAGCTCAGTGTATAGCAACACAGCTTTTTCAAAATCGCCTTGTTTTCTATAAATATTAGCTTTGGTGAAAAGAATTTCGTCGGTAAGTGAATGTCCGGGAAAGGCCGTAGTGATGCTGTCTAGCGTTTGGAAGCAAAGCGCGAATTGATTTTGATAGGCGAGTAATTCAGCACGCGCGTATTGCATCATAGGCAATGGAATAGTGTCCATGTTGAAGTTGTCTGTGATTAACAGCGAGAGCTGCATGGCGTTGTTTGAAATGAGTTTCGAGGTCGATGCCTTAAGCACATCGAGTTGTCCTTGTGCCCATTCAAAGTCGCCTGTGTAAAATGAAATTTTCGCGTTCCGGAATTTCGCTTCGTGTCCCAACACGTCGTCTTTGAAATCCAAGTCAATTTGTGAAAAGAGGAGGGAAGCTTCCCAAATTTTATTTTGAAAGAGTAGCACATCGCCCAGCTCGAGTTTAATCTCGGCGAGGGTCTTTCCGTTAACACCGCCCAGCGCCAATGCCTCCTTCAAAAGAGTTTCAGCGTCTTTTGAATTGTTGAGGTAAAAGGTTTTGAGGTGTGCCCAATCTTTTTTCAGAAGGGCCAGTTCGTTCGCTTGAACAATATCTTTTTGAATGGCAGCATATTCCGCGTCTAGAGCCAAGAATTCTTCGTTGGTGGTGAATTCATTTTGATTTAGAAGCAGGCTCATCATCTGAAGTTTCTTCACGCTAGCCTGCTGAAAGAAGACCGTTGATTTTCCTTTGGCAATAACAGCGTCGTAGCATTTCTTAGCTACGTTGTATTCTTCGTTGTTCGTGGCTTGAATGGCCAAATTCATTAGCCTATTCCCGTTTTCTTTGTTGCGTTTGTCTAAGGCGTTCAATTGAATAAACGCACCGTTGAAATCTCTACGCTGCATAAGAAACCACGCGAGAAATTCGGAGTAAATGGTAACGGTAGGCTCAAGTTGAATGCGCTTCAACACGAGTGTTTTTAATTCATTGCAACGCACGTCGTCGTCTTGAAAATCTACTAGCTGCATCAGCGAAGTCTCCACCTGCCCGAGGTAGGAAGGATCTTCTTTAATAATGTCGAGGTAAGCTTCGCTCATGCCTTGGAAATTTCCTAGAGAGCCCTGTACGCCTGCTATTTCAAAGGAATAGGTATATCCGTCTTTGCCTTGTGTCTTTCCTTTTTCATAGGCTTTCAATGCCCAGGCATAGAGGTTCGCCTCTAAGAATTTTTGTCCCAATTCAAGTATGGGCATTCGGAATGCGGCGGTTTTATCTAGAGCCGTTTGATAAGCCTCAGCTGCATTTTTATCTTGTTTGAAATGAGCGTATAAATTCCCAAGATCAACGTTTAGCGTAACGTCCTTGGTTTGTTTTAACCTGCGCTTGATTAAAGATTCGGCTTCTTTTTCAAGGTCTAACTGTATCAGCGTGGTTTTATAATTTTCGAACACCTCACTTTCAAAGCCTTCCTTGGAAAGTTTTTCGTAATACATTTTAGCTTCGGTGTACTGCCCGTTGTGGAAGTACTGCTCTGCAATTTCAAAATCGCGCTGACCGAATGAACATTCGGTTGCGAGTATTAAAAGTGCTATGAGACAAAGCTTTTTCATTTTTTATTTTGAAGAAGCTGCAATGCTATCGCACCAAGATTTTGTTTGGGAATAATGGCGCTCAAACGTTTTAGTTACAGCTGCTGATTTTTCAATAACGAATTCAATTTCTCTTATGAGGGCCGCATTTATTGTTTTTTCTTGTTGAATTTGTTTCTTGATGTACTCATCATTTATTTCATTTCCAACGGCATCGTGCGTTGCATTTTCAGCAAGGGCTTTTTTTAGCGATGCGAGTTGTTCTCTTGAAACGGCAAGTCCATTCGAAATATTTTCTTCACGCTCTCCGAGTTCTGGAATGAACTCTTCAATTTCTTCGTATTCACCCAATTCAATGGCCATATCTTTCTTCATATTTCCTTTGAAATTCTGTTTGATAAAATCAATCTGCTGCTCTACGGTGTCCAAGGTAGATTCAAGTTCTTCCAGATTAATTTTCTCGTAGGAGCTGGCCACATTTTCTAAGGCATTCGAAATAGAATCGATTTGCTTTACATATTCTGTTCTATCTGGAGGTGTGCACGAATGCATTGAAAGAACCACTGCAGTAGCTAAAAAGAAATAAAGTACGCGCATATTCTAAAAATTAAATTCGTTCAAATCCGCAATAAGGCACCAATGCTTGCGGAATGCGAACGCCGTTTTCGTCTTGGTGATTTTCCAACAAGGCAGCCACTATGCGAGGTAACGCAAGCGCGCTTCCGTTTAGTGTATGCACCAGTTGTGTTTTGCCGTCGGTGCCTTTGTATCGGCATTTTAGACGGTTCGCTTGGAACGTCTCAAAGTTGGAAGTAGAGCTTACTTCCAACCAACGCTCTTGCGCTGCTGAATAAACTTCGAAATCGAACGTTAGTGATGACGTGAAGCCCATGTCGCCGCCGCAAAGACGAAGAATGCGGAAAGGGAGTTCCAACTTATTCAAAAGTCCTTTTACGTGGTTCACCATTTCTTCAAGAAGTGCATAACTGTCTTCTTGTTTCGAAAGTTGAACAATTTCAACTTTATCGAACTGATGCAAGCGGTTCAACCCGCGAACATCTTTTCCATAGCTTCCTGCTTCTCTACGGAAGCAAGGGGTGTAGCCTGTAAGCTTAATCGGAAGTTGTTCTTCCTTCAATAGTACATCGCGATACAAATTTGTAAGTGGAACTTCTGCGGTTGGAATCAAATACAAATCATCTACTCCCACATGGTACATCTGTCCTTCTTTATCTGGAAGCTGTCCCGTTCCGTATCCACTGGCCTCATTCACGAGGTGTGGAACTTGATGCTCTGTGTATCCGGCTTTCTGTGCTTCTTCCAAAAAGAAATTAATCAAAGCTCTTTGAAGACGCGCGCCTTTTCCAATGTATACTGGGAATCCAGCTCCGGCTATTTTAACGCCCAATTCGAAATCAATGAGTTTGTGTTTCTCGCACAATTCCCAGTGTGGAAGTTTGTTTTCACCAAGGTTAGTTGTCTCTCCTGAAGAATAAACCACTTCATTTTCATCGGCACCTTTTCCGAACACAACACTTTCGTGCGGAACGTTTGGAACAAGGTAAAGCAGATGCTTCAACTCTTCTTCAAGCTGAGTAAGGTTGGTTTCAATGCTTTTGCACTCTTCTTTAATCTCAGAAGTGCGCGCTTTCATGCCGTCGGCTTCTTCTCTTTTTCCTTCTTTGAAAAGATCGCCAATGGTTTTTGAAATTTTATTCGACTCGGCTAAAAGATTGTCGAGTTCGTTTTGAAGTTTGCGGCGCGATTCGTCTACAGAAATAATAGACTGAATGGTTGCCGAAAAATCTTTGTTGCGCTTGGCTAATCCAGCAAGCGCTTTCTCTGTATTCTCTCTTAAATAGGGTACTTGAAGCATGTGACGAAGTTACTTGATGTTGGATAAAATAAAAAACTCCCGACCAAAAGATCGAGAGTTTTTGAAAATTGTTGAGACGAACTCTCGATTACGCCTGTGCAGGAACAACCGAAACGAACGACTTGTTGTCTTTCTTCTTGCGGAATTCTACAACTCCGTCTGTCAAAGCATATAGCGTGTGGTCTTTACCAACCCCAACGTTTAAACCTGCATTGTGACGAGTACCACGCTGACGAATGATAATGTTACCAGCAACACATGTTTGTCCGCCAAATAATTTTACACCTAAGCGTTTGCTTTCCGATTCGCGGCCGTTTTTCGACGAACCGACACCTTTCTTGTGAGCCATTGTTTTTTAGGATTAGGGGTTAACCAATTTTTTCAATTACTATTTCTGTCAAATAAGCACGGAAACCGTTCTTCTTTTGATAGCCTTTACGGCGTTTCTTTTTGAAGATAATTACTTTATCTCCTTTAAGGTGATTCACTACGCGTGCGGTGACCTTAACACCTTCTACAGCTGGGGCGCCAACAGTGATCGAACCGTTATCATCAGTCAAAAGAACGCGGTCGAATTCAACCTGTGTTCCTTCTTCGTTTTGAAGACGATTAACGAAGATCTGCTGATCTTTTTGTACTTTGTACTGATGCCCTGCTATTTCAACAATTGCGTACATAACGTTAATTTTTAATTAGTTTTTCCCGATTAAGGGGTGCAAATATACACATTCTTTGTTTGAAAACAATATATTTTTCAAGGTTCTTGGAAAGATGCTTCGCAAGATTCTTCGAAAGATGCTTCGCAAGGTGTTTCACAAGGTGCTTCGCAAGGACGCTTCGCGTAGCGACCTTCCGCAGGAACTTTCGCAGAATCTTTCAATAGACCTTTCGTAGAATCTTCCAATAGACCTTTCGTAGAATCTTCCAATAGACCTTTCGGAGAATCTTCACTTCGTGAATCTCGAAGCCGGCTGTTTATTCACCAAATAAATCCCGGTAAGAATTATTCCTGCAAACGCACCGTGAAGCCACGTGAACGGTTCACCGTCGTATAATCCCCACATAATTGCAACAACAGGAATGAGATACGTAATGGACGATGCGGCAAGGGCGCCAACCTTTTGGGTGAAGCGGAAGAATAAAATGTTTCCGAGTGCAGTCCCTAATATGGCAAGTGTGGCTATGAAGCTGAAGCTTTTCCATCCATGACTGTTGGTTTGAAGGGTATCTAACGTCCCGTCGAAGGCAATGAGTATCCAACATGGAATTCCAATCACAAGTAGCGAAAAAGCAGAGATGGCGAATGAAGGAACTCCATGCAGTTTGCTGTGAATGGTGTTCACACTGAAACCGTAACTTATGGTGGCCAACACAATAAGCATGCTGTACGCCATGTTCTTCGAATCGCCCAATCCGCGCAAACTAATAAGACAAACGGCACCAATAAGTCCGAGTGTTACTCCTACGATTTGCATTTTTCGAACCGATTTCTTGAATACCAGATACCCAACGATTAGGGTGAATAATGGCGTAAGCGCATTTAAAATGCCCGACATACTCGAGTGCAAGAACATCTGCGAATTGGTGAAAAGAAAAGCAGGAATGCCGCTTCCCAACAGTCCAACTAAAACGTACCACCAGATTAACTCACGCTTCAACCAACTTTTGAAAATGAAGGCGAAGGGGAGCATGATCAAAGAGGCGATGCCTAATCTTAATGCAGCAACTTGATTTGGAGAAAAGACAGGAACCTGAATGCCGTTGGCGTCGAAGGCAAACATGCCTCGCTTCATAAGTATAAAGGAGCTTCCCCAGATTATTGCTAAAATGACAATAACGGGTAGGCTACGCCAATTGCCTTTCATGAATTAGTTTTTAATGAATGAAGTGCATCCTCCGTTCATACGAAGGAAGTACAATCCCGATGCGAGTGCATTCGTTTGAATGGTATTTCTTCCGGCTGCTAGCGTTTCCACTTGAATAATTTTTCCATCGGAAGAGAGTATCTGAGCAACAACAGATTGTTGCGTTGGATTGAAAACATTCAGAATTCCATTCGTTGGATTCGGGAATACATCAAAGGTCGAAAGACTATTTTCTTCAACATGAACAAATGTGGGAGCAAAGCGGTAGACCGTTCCTTCGGCTGGTTCGCCATTCAACAGCGCATAAGATGGAATTCCTTGAGCCAAGAGAATGTCGTTCGGAACTAAAGAAGTAATTGCAGGGGTGTCTGTGTTTCCACTTACACTCCAGAAGCCGTCCCATTCGAATCCGGAATTTTGGTTGAGATTTTCCACAAATGCTGTAGCAGGTGCTCCGAACATATGCGCCACCAAAGGATTCGTGACGTTGCTTGGTCCGTAATGGAATTCGAAAACATTTGAATTTTCATACAACCACAATTGAAAAGAAGTGGTGTTCGTGTAGGAAGCGTTGGTCGCCCAATCGTTATAAAAACCAACATTCAGCCATTCGATTTTACAAATTTGAAATCCAGGAGGACCTTGAATAACGTAGCTCACAGGACTTACGAGCGTGTCATTATCGGCATTGGCAATATCGTCGTAATACGGCAGGAAAATATCAGTCAACGAATCGTCTTGAATACCATAAACTGTTGATCCCATTTCACCCACGTACAGCGTAGTTATCGTGTCGTTGG
>CALCNZ010000016.1 GCA_937897625.1 uncultured Flavobacteriales bacterium | reverse complement strand
CTTGTAGTCTCCGGAAACATCCAATGAATTCAATACATATGCGTAGTTCTTGTAACGGAATCCAGAGTTGTGTGTAAATGTTCCCTTTTTGTTACAACCACCCAATTGCAATTGAGTGCCCAACATGCCCGCTTGAAAATGTCCATTTAAACTATCGGGACGCGCATATTTGATATCCAGAACTGAAGACATTTTATCTCCGTACTTAGCTTGAAAGCCACCCGCAGAGAAGTTGATGGAGCTAACCATATCTGGATTCGGAAAACTTAATCCCTCTTGTTGCCCGCTTCGAACAAGGAAAGGACGATAGACTTGAATGTCGTTAACATACACCAAGTTCTCGTCGAAGCTTCCTCCGCGAACGCTGTAACTCGAGCTTAGCTCAGAAGGCATGTTTACCGCGGCTTGTATCAAGTATCCTTCAATACCTTGATTCATGATCGGAAGTTTGGTGGGAAGCTTCAGTTCAATTTCGCGGAAACCACCTTCGCGTTTTCCTTTGTCGAAAATTTCAAATGTTGTGGTCGTAAGAGAATTGTCTAGCAACACTTCAATCTCTTTGGTATCTCCGTTATTCAAATAGAATTCATTCTGAACGGGCTCGTCGCCAAGGCCTTTGAAGAGAATAGTTAATGTCGTTTCAGACTTTACTTCTAAAATGAAATTACCTCGGCTGTCCGAAGACGTGCCTAGGGTAGGAAATTCTTTGCAGGTAATAATTACTCCAGGAACAGATTCTCCGCTGCTGTTTTTTATTGTTCCTTTAATTTTCGCCGTTTGCGAATAGACCAATGAAGCGCTAAGCACGAATATAAAAAGCAACAACCTCTTCCACATATTCTTTTACTGTTGAGAATCTAAGTCTCCGCTTTTTAATGAACGCATGAAATTTCCCCAGGCGTCTTTGCTTAATAAATTTCCACCTGAATAAAATCCGTTGGTATATCTATTTTGAATTTGAGAAGAAGCAGAGCGATACGACTGCGCACTGAAATCTAACATACCGTCGTAATTCACAATGTCATTGCCTTCACGGTGAAACGAAACGTATTCATCTCCGGGTAAATCGAGTGAAAGAATTTCCGCTCTTAATCGTGATCTCGATGGATAAGGTAAAATGTATGCTGTTGGAAGCATATAACTTTCCATATTCATGACCTGAACCATGGAAAGTTGATTTTCTTTGGTGTCGGAAGGAATAACAAAATAAGAATCTTTTAAACCGGTACATGAAAAGAAGAGCGTATCTCCAACCATTACCGGCAAAGTGAAATACCCATCACGACCCGAATAAGTTCCTCTTCGATCCTTTGCCCGATAAATGGCAACGAATCCAGCAGGAAAGAGCGAGTCGCTAATTAATACAACACCCGATACTTGCACAACCTTAGGCGGAATCTGCGCACTCGCAGCCATTGATCCTAAAAAAAACAGGGCAATTGTTATCAGTAGTATTTTTCCTTTCATTCAGACAAAGATAGTCAGTAGTATTTCGTGAAACCGAACTCTTATTAAAGAAAATTATTGCCCAACGGCTTTCAAGTCTTTACTTTGCATTCTGAATTATGAGCACACCCATTGGAATACCGAAAGGTACAAGAGATTTTGCGCCAGATGTTATGCGCAAGCGCAACTACTTATTTGGCGTAATCCGCACCGCATTTGAGAAGTACGGTTTCCAACCGTTGGAAACCCCTTCCATGGAAAACCTTTCAACCTTAACGGGTAAGTATGGTGAAGAGGGAGATCAGCTTATTTTCAAAATCTTGAACAACGGCGATTTCTTGAAAGAT
>CALCNZ010000015.1 GCA_937897625.1 uncultured Flavobacteriales bacterium | reverse complement strand
TAGTAGAAAGATCGTCTGATCACAAAGATCATAGAGCAAAACACGGATTGTACAGATCATTAATCAGTAATATGGTTGTGGGTGTATCAGAAGGTTTTACGAAAGAATTAGAATTGGTAGGAGTAGGTTACAGAGCTTCAAACCAAGGTCAAAAATTAGATTTAGCTTTAGGATTTTCTCACAATATTGTTTTAGAAATTGCTTCAGAAGTAAAACTAGAAACGATTTCAGAAAAAGGAAAAAACCCAATCGTGAAATTAACTTCATTTGACAAACAATTGGTTGGTCAAGTTGCAGCAAAAATTCGTTCGCTTCGCACTCCGGAGCCGTATAAAGGAAAAGGTGTTCGTTACGTTGGTGAATTTGTTCGCAAGAAAGCGGGTAAGTCAGCAGCTAAATAATTGATAATACAATGGCATTTTCAAAAGATTCTCGTAGAGCTAAAATACGCACTCGCATACGTGCTAGAGTGAAAGGTACTGATGTAAAACCTCGTTTGAGTGTGTTTCGCAGTAACAAACAAATTTATGCTCAAATCATAGATGACAACCAAGGTGTAACTTTGGCTTCTGCATCATCTAATGTTATGAAAGAAGCGCAAAACATTGCAAAAATAGAGCAAGCGCGTATCATAGGTAAAACAATTGCCGAAAGAGCAAAAGCAGCTGGTATCGAAGAAGTGGTTTTCGACCGCGGAGGATACTTGTATCATGGACGTGTAAAATCTTTGGCTGAAGCTGCTCGCGAAGCCGGACTTAAATTTTAATACAAATGCTAGAAGGAAAAGTAGTTCGCGCTAGCGAAACAGAATTGAAAGATCGTTTAGTAAGCGTTAACCGCGTTACTAAAGTAACCAAAGGTGGTAGAACATTTGGTTTCGCAGCAATCGTTGTTGTTGGTAACGAAAACGGAGTAGTAGGCCATGGTTTGGGTAAGTCCAAAGAAGTAGCTGAAGCGGTTACCAAGGCAATTGAAGATGCTAAGAAAAGTCTGGTGCGTGTTCCAATCCATAGAGGTACTATCCCTCATGAGATTGCAGGTAAATTTGGTGGAGCTCGTGTTTTCTTGAAGCCTGCTTCTTTGGGAACTGGAGTAATCGCTGGAGGAGCAATGCGTGCTGTGCTTGAGTCAGCTGGAGTAAAAGACGTTTTGGCGAAGTCAAAAGGATCTTCAAACCCACACAACGTTGTGAAAGCCACAGTTCAAGCGCTTGCAGCACTAAGAACACCGCAACAAATTGCGCGTATTCGCGGAATTCAATTAGAAAAAGTTTTTAACGGATAATCCATACCATTATGGCGAAAGTTGTTATCACCCAGGTTAAAAGTGCTATTGATCGTCCAAAACGTCAAAAGGCTACAATCGAAGCATTGGGTATTAAAAAATTAAACGTGTCAGTAGAAAAAGAATTGACACCAAATATTGTAGGAATGATTCGCGCTGTGAATCACCTACTGAAAGTGGAATACAAATAACGATTAGAAGAGATGAAATTAAATAACTTAAAGCCAGCTGAAGGTTCAATTAAGGACAGAAAGCGTATCGGACGTGGAGAAGGTTCTGGACACGGTGGAACTTCTACACGTGGACACAAAGGAGCTGGTTCTCGCTCAGGTAACAAGCGTAAAATTGGTTTCGAAGGTGGTCAAATGCCTCTCCAAAGACGTTTGCCTAAATTTGGATTCAAAAGCTTAAATCGCGTTGAGTACAAAGGAATCAACCTAGATACTTTGCAGTTACTTGTTGACAAGCACAACCTTACTGAGGTTACCTTCGATACACTTGTCGCAAATGGAATTTGCAGCAAGAAAGCCCTAGTAAAGGTATTGGGTCGTGGAGAATTAAAAGGAAAGTTAAATGTGACAGCGCATGCTTTCACAGCCACTGCTAAAGCGGCTATTGAAGCAATGGGCGGAACAGCGAACACTATATGAAAAAGTTTTTTACGGCAATAAGAAACATCTGGAATCACGAAGAACTTCGTAAGAAAATTCTTTTCACCTTGGGTATCCTTTTGGTGTACAGAATTGGATCTTATGTCTTGCTTCCTGGTATAGATGCTGTGAAAATGCAAGACCCGAACGCGGCTGGATCAGGTTCAATCGCGGATTTTCTTGGTCTTTTCACAGGAGGAGCATTTAACAGAGCTTCAATCTTTGCTCTAGGGGTAATGCCATATATTTCAGCTAGCATTGTCATCCAATTGTTGGGACTAGCCGTTCCAACCGTTCAAAAGATGCAGCGCGAAGGTGAAAGTGGACGTCGTAAAATTAATCAGTGGACTCGCTTCTTAACAATAGGTATTGCCATGGTGCAAGCGCCCGGTTATTTGGCGCAATACGTTCCTGCAGATGCACACGTAAACAGTCCTATGTGGATGATTACATCAATTATTATCTTGACAAGCTCGACGCTTTTCGTGATGTGGTTGGGTGAAAAGATTACCGACAAAGGAATTGGAAATGGTACTTCGTTGATAATTATGACAGGTATTCTTTCGGATATTCCAGGTGCTTTCGCCCAAGAGTTTAGTCAGCAAACTTCTTTCTTCTTCTTAATTGAAATAGCCGTTATGGTTATTGTTATCGGAGGAACTGTCGCAATCATTCAAGCGGTTCGAAGAATACCTGTTCAAATGGCTAAAATGGCTGCCGGTGGAAGTCACTTACCGCAAGGTGAAGGTGCAAGAAGCTACATTCCATTGCGTGTGAACGCAGCAGGAGTAATGCCGATCATTTTTGCTCAAGCAATTATGTTTGTTCCTCTTTACCTGAGTAATACAGAAACATTTCAAAACAATAAAGTTTTGGCGTCCCTTACAAATTACCAAGGAGTTGGTTACAACTTGCTATTAATGGTAATGATTATCTTATTTACTTTCTTCTATACAGCCATCGTTACCAATCCAAATCAGATTGCAGATGACTTGAAGAGAAACGGGAATTTTGTACCCGGAATCAAGCCTGGAAAAGACACGGCAGAATTTATTGATAGAGTTTTGTCGAGTATTACCCTTCCTGGTGGTATCTTTGTCGGCCTTATTGCAATATTACCTGCGCTTGTTTTGACTTTGTCATTGACCAAGGCACAGATGTTCGCTCAGTTTTTCGGAGGAACGTCAATGTTAATTACGGTTGGAGTAATTTTAGATTTACTGCAACAAATAGAAAGTCACTTGCTTTCTCGTCACTATGACGGGCTAATGCAATCGGGCAGAGTGAGAGGAAGAAACAGTGGGAATGTAGCAAGCAGCGGATACACTGTATAAACTGTGAGCAAAAAGGTAGTTATTAAAACACAGGATGAGATAAACGCCATCCGAAAGAGTTCTTTACTTGTCGGAAAAACGTTGGCAGAAATAGCCAAAATCGTTGAACCAGGTGTGACCACCTTGCAACTAGATCGTGTTGCGGAGAGTTTTATTCGAGATCATGGGGCTTACCCCGGATTTCTTGGATATCACGATTTCCCAAATTCAATCTGCGCAAGTGTGAATCAGGCTGTCGTTCATGGAATACCCAATGCACAACCCTTGAAAGAAGGAGATATTGTCTCTGTAGATATTGGAGTGCTGTGGGAAGGATTTTGGGGAGATTCTGCATTCACATTCGCGGTTGGTCAAATATCCAATGATTTGCAAAAATTATTAGATGCAACCAGGATGTGTTTAGAGTTAGGAGTTGAACAAGCCGCGATTGGAAAAAGAATCGGAGATATCGGTTATGCTGTGCAAAATTATGCAGAGTCAAATGGATACGGGGTTGTTCGAGAATTGGTTGGACACGGTGTGGGTATTCAATTGCATGAAGCCCCAGAGGTTCCAAACTACGGTAGAAGAGGCCATGGCTTGGTAATGACTGAAGGTTTAGTTATTGCAATTGAGCCAATGATAAACTTGGGAACGAAAAACGTAAGACAACTTAAAGATGGTTGGACAATTGAGACGCAAGACGGAAAGCCAAGTGCACACTTTGAACACACAGTGGCGGTTGGAAAAGGAGGAGCAGAAAAATTGTCTTCATTTGAAGAGATAGATGCAGCATTAGCTGCCAAAAAATAATATAAAAACTGAATGGCGAAACAGACATCGATAGAACTAGACGGAACCATTGTTGAGGCATTGTCAAATGCAATGTTCCGTGTGGAGCTTGAAAATGGACACATCATCGTAGCTCATATTTCAGGGAAAATGCGAATGCACTACATTCGAATCCTTCCTGGAGATAAAGTGAAGGTGGAAATGTCGCCTTACGATTTAACAAAAGGTCGAATTTGTTTTCGATATAAATAATAAAGTAGTAGAGATATGAAAGTACGTGCTTCAATTAAAAAGCGTTCAGCTGACTGCAAAATCGTTAGCCGAAAAGGTAAGCTTTATGTAATTAACAAGAAAAACCCGAAATTCAAACAAAGACAAGGATAATTCCTTAAAATAAAGAATAACTATGGCAAGGATTGCAGGTATAGATCTACCGCGTAACAAAAGAGGTGAAATCGGACTCACCTACATCTACGGAATCGGGCGTTCAACGTCACGTAGAATCTTGGAACAGGCTGGAATTTCTTATGATAAGAAAGTTCAAGAATGGAACGATGAAGAATTAGGTTTGATTCGTAATTTCATTACCGAGGAATTGAAAGTTGAAGGAGCTTTGCGTTCTGAAACACAATTGAACATTAAGCGATTAATGGATATCGGTTGCTACAGAGGTGTTCGTCACCGCTCTGGATTGCCACTTCGTGGTCAAAGCACAAAAAACAACTCGCGCACTCGTAAAGGAAAGCGTAAGACAGTTGCGAATAAAAAGAAAGCAGTTAAATAATCAATAAGCTAAGGCAAGAGAAATGGCCAAAGTAGAAAAAAAGAAAAAGAAAAATGTGGTGGTGGAAGCTATGGGTCAGGCCCATATTCAGTCCACGTTTAACAACATCATCATTAGTTTAACCAATAATTCTGGACAGGTGATCTCATGGTCATCGGCAGGAAAGATGGGGTTCCGTGGTTCTAAAAAGAACACTCCGTATGCTGCTCAAATGGCTGCAGAGCAATGCGGTAAAGAGGCCCACGATCTTGGTCTAAGAAAAGTGAAGGTGTTCGTTAAAGGACCAGGAGCCGGTAGAGAATCTGCCATACGCACCATTAACACAGTTGGAATCGAAGTTTTGGAAATCGTTGACACGACTCCACTTCCACACAACGGTTGTCGCCCTCCAAAAGCAAGAAGAATCTAATTTTTAGAAGAAAAAGAAATGGCAAGATACATTGGCCCAAAAACAAAGATTGCGCGAAGATTTCGTGAAGCAATCTACGGACCTGATAAAGGACTAGAAAAGCGTAATTTCCCACCAGGACAGCATGGCCCGAACAAGCGTCGTGCTAAACAAAGCGAATACTCAATTCAGTTGACTGAAAAGCAAAAGGCGAAATATACTTATGGTATCCTTGAGCGTCAGTTCTCGAATTTGTACAAAAAAGCTTCAGCTCGTCCAGGTGTTACCGGAGAAATCCTATTAGCATTGTGCGAATCACGTTTAGACAATACAGTTTTCCGTCTCGGAATTGCTACAAAGCGCAGCGGAGCTAGACAGTTAGTATCTCACAACCACATTATGGTGAATGGGAATGTTGTAAATATTCCTTCTTATCAATTGCGTCCAGGAGATCGTATTTCAGTTCGTGAAAAATCTAAATCATTGGAAGCAATTACAATGGCTTTGGCGACACGTAAGAATTTCGATTGGTTAGCTTGGAACGACTCAAACAAAGAAGGTGTATTTATGAAATACCCAGAGCGTGTTCAAATTCCAGAAAACATTCGCGAGCAGTTAATCGTCGAATTGTACTCTAAATAATCCTTAATTTAAAATCAACTCAATGGCTATATTAGATTTCGTAAAACCCGACAAAGTCGTAATGCTAGAAAGCAATGACTTTACAGGTACTTTCGAATTTCGTCCTCTAGAACCAGGTTTCGGAATAACGATAGGAAACGCATTACGTCGTATCCTTCTTTCTTCCCTAGAAGGTTTCGCTATTACTTCAATTAAAATTGAAGGAGTAGATCACGAATTTTCTTCAATCAAAGGAGTAGTGGAAGATGTTACTGAAATCATCCTTAACTTGAAGCAAGTGCGCTTCAAACGCCAAATTGAAGGAACAGATTACGAGAAGGTAACAATTAGCATCAATGGTCAGGAGCAATTCAAAGCCGGAGATATCAGCAATTTCACTTCAGCTTTTCAAGTTTTAAATCCAGAACTTGTGATTTGTAATTTGGATCCTAAAATTAAGCTTCATTTTGATTTAACTATCGAAAAAGGAAGGGGATATGTTCCTGCTGAAGAGAACAAAAAACAAAATGCTGCAATTGGAACTATCTTTACTGATTCTATTTTTACTCCTGTTAAAAATGTTAAGTATTC
>CALCNZ010000014.1 GCA_937897625.1 uncultured Flavobacteriales bacterium | reverse complement strand
ATTTTGTTGCTCATCTGTATGCCAGATATTTTGAGCAACATGTCAGCAACAATTTCAGAACATAGAAAAATTATTTGCAACACCCTGCACCATGTAGCTACTCCCTGCTACACGCTGCTACATAACGGCCAAATTACGATGACTGCTAGTAAACACCCTTATCCCAAAATTTGCGTTTTCTGCCAAGAAGCATTTCAGGCACGAAAAAGCACCACACTTTATTGCTCAGTAACCTGTGCTTCCAGAGCTTATAAAGAGAACAAAAGACAGGAAAAACTACTCCAAAATAAGGCAGTAGTAAAAAGCGAATTAACAGCCCCAGTTGTGATGCTTCAAGCCCGAGAGGTTTTAAGCATTGAACAGGTGAGTTTGCTGCTTGGTGTCTCCCGATGGACAGTAATGCGCATGTATAAAACCAATAAAATCAAAACGATTATGATTGGAACACGGCGTTTGATCCTCCGTGAAGAATTAGATAATCTTTTAAAATCCAAATAGTTATGAGAGTTACACTTAGAATGCGTCGTTTAAAGACAGGCAGGATCAGCCTTTACCTTGATCATTATCCACCAATTGTGCATCCCGAAAGTGGTAAAATTACCAGGTGGGAATACCTTGATATGTATCTCTACAATCCACCTAGAGATGAAATGGAGAAACGACACAATAAAGACATGGAAACCTTGGCTCGATCCATAGCTGCAAACCGGCAGTTGGATAGATTGGCAGGAAAATTTGGCATCAAACGCAGTTCACAGTTTGATGACTTCCTACCATTCTATGAAAAGCAAGTAAAGAAATGGACGGGCAACCCAAATACGCATGGAGGGTGGGTTGCTTCCTATAAAACCTTTCTTCAGTTTTGTAATGGGCAATGTAATTTTGGTGACATCACTCCACAATTCATCAATGAATACAAAGAGTTTCTTCAGAAGAAAGCAACACGAATCAATTCTCCTAAAATGCGCATTTCTGCCAACTCTTGTTATACTTACTTTAATAAGCTCAGGGCAACTGTGCGCGAAGCCATGGTGTTTGGTCATATGATCACCAATCCATTTGATGCAGTAAAAGGAATTCAACAACCTGAGACATACCGGGAGTTTTTGACCAAAGAAGAATTGGTAAAACTTTATCAAACAGATGCAAATTCTGATTTACTTAAACGCACTTGTTTGTTTTCTGCTCTTACTGGCTTGCGCTTGGGTGATGTTATCAAACTTCGAGGAGATCAAATTCAACATTCAGAGGGAATGGGTTATTTCATTCGCTTTACCCAAAGTAAAACGAAGGGGATGGAGACCTTACCCATTTCAGATGAAGCCTTGATTTTACTTGGCGATTTTCAACCCAATCAAGTGCCCATTTTTGGCGAGTATAATTTTCAGCGTGATTATGCGAATTTGAATAGCTGGCTACTCAGAGCGGGAATTCGTAAGAAGATCACTTTCCATAATTTCCGTCACACTTTTGCAACCTTACAACTAGCGGAAGGAACTGATATCTATACCGTTTCCAAATTACTTGGTCACAAGCATATTCACACCACGCAAATTTATGGAAAGGTGATGGATACAACGAAAACCAAAGCGATGAAAAGTATTCAATTAGGGATCACAATTGACAATAAAAAACAAGAAAACGAATAATTGGCAGTGACAAAGTGACAGATAATCAGTAAGATAGGTTCTCGAACCTAAGTTACGCGAATTTGCGCAATTCAATGATTTACTGTGCAATTTGACACATTCTGACACACATTGACACAGAAAAAACGCGGAGATTTTAGCATAATGAACCTTCAAAAAGTCGATAAATAAAACACAGAAACAATAAGTACTGGCACGGTCTTTTTTTTGATGCAGGGTGAGTAAATAAATCTATATGAAAGAAAGTATTACTCATTTACAAGCATTCATCACAGAGTTGGTGAATGAAGCAGTTCAGACCGCATTAGAACAGCATCAAGAATCGTCAGTTACAGAACTGGCCGAGAACAATCAAAAAGCGGAAGTACTCAAGGCCACCCAAGCAGCAGAGTTTCTGCATATTGCCAAACAGACTTTGTACTCCATGACGAGTAGAAGAAAAATCCCTTTCTATAAGAATGGAAAAAAGATTCTTTTTCGAAGAGGGGATTTAGAAGAATGGCTTGATGCTGGAAAGCACGAGCAAGAGAAAAACATTCAGCGACAGGCATTAAGGTATGTGCAGGATAAACCTTTAAGACGTTAATCATGCATTCAAAACCATTCGATGTCGAGCAAGAAGATTTATTCTTATTACCGCAATACCAGGACGAGCTTTGCGCTACCTTTCCTGAAGAAATATACAAGCATTTGCCCGATCCACTTAAGAGTTTGTTTGAAAACATCAATAATCCGTATGAACGAGATATCCTATTACTTGGCTCAATCACCGTTTTATCGGGTTGCATGCCAAATGTGATTGGCTTCTATGACCGCAAATGGGTTTCTCCTAACCTCTACACGTTTATTGAAGCACCAGCAGGTTCAGGTAAAGGTGTTCTTAGTTGGACACGCCTCATCGGCATGGAAATCCATAAAATGCTTTTGGAAGAGACTCGCTTGGCCAAACAAGAATTCGATGAACTCAAGAAAGAGAAGATCAAGAACAAAGACCACGATCTTGCTCAACTGAAAGAACCACCATATAAACTACTTTTTATTCCTGCCAACAATAGTGCGAGCTCGGTGGTGCAAACCCTCAGTGAAAACGACGGGGCAGGGATTCTCTTTTCAACAGAAGCCGATACACTCGCCAACGCCTTAGCGCAAGATTGGGGAAATTTCAGTGATGTACTACGAGGCGCATTTCATCATGAACCAGTAGAGATGCAACGACGTCAGAACCGCGAACACTTTTCAGTAGAACATCCACGTCTATCGGTACTTCTTACCGGGACACGCGGACAGGTTTTTCGCTTGATACCGAACACTGAAAACGGATTGTTTAGTCGTTTCATGTTTTATTCGTTTCCAGCTGTCCCAAGTTTCCGGGACGTATTTGTCCACAATGGGACAGATCCGGGACACTCTTTTCGTGAATTGGGACAGTTGGCCCAGCAGATGTACCAATTTCTAAAAGCACAATCTGAATCTATACAACTATATTTCTTACCCGAACAACAAGCCGATTTTATTGCCTTTTTTCGTGATGTAACAGAGGTTGCACATCGAGGATCTGGCGTTCATATTTTAGCCACCATTCACCGCCTTGGACTCATTAGTTTTCGCATCGCGATGGTCATGAGCATGGTGCGCTATTACCATTTTAAGAAACGAAAAAACCAGCTTACGGTCAAAATACAGCAGGCAGATTTGGTCATTGCCAAAAAGATTAGCTTAACGCTATTATACCATGCCAATATGCTCATCGCCGACATGAAAGACGGTAGTAAAATCATTCAAACACAAGCAAAGCAGCAGCACTTTTTTGCAGCCCTCCCCAATGAATTCAGTTGGGCCCAAGCATTAGAAACAGGAAAGCAATTCGGAATGTCACCGTCATCTGTCCGCCGCTACTTATTGTGTGGCCAATTCGAACGTATTACCAAAGCAAACTACCGCAAAATAGTCAAACCAGAGAGCGGTGAACATTGAACAAATGAATAAATGAACATTGTAGAATAAGAATGGAATTAATATCAAGCAATCATCCAACGAGCAAATGAATGCAAATCAACATAAGACATGAAAAAAATATGGACAACTTGTCTACAATTATTAGATAGTTAGATTCTGGACAAAAATAGTATCTTAAATGCTGGCAATGTACACTTATTGATTCTAAAAAACCTGCTAAGTTGAGTGAACGTATTGAATATCATTATTACAGATCGGAAGAG
>CALCNZ010000013.1 GCA_937897625.1 uncultured Flavobacteriales bacterium | reverse complement strand
CACGTTTTTTCTTTTTACTTCTTCAATATTTTCTCAAAATAAAATTTATAATTTCGATTTAAGCCTAATTGAATCGAAGGGTGCTACACTTGGTGATGGATTAAAATCTTCCGATTACGACATTCAGCTTCGGGCTGCGCAACAGGCCGCTACTTTGGGAAAGGCGGAACATATTCCTGATTTACTTTTTCTATTGCATAACTTCCGAAATTCTATAACCTTAGAGCGGCACTTTCAGACTATGGCTGCAGCAGCCTACGCCATCGGCCAAATCGGAGTTGCAAATCATGAAATGACTCCCATTGATGATTTGCAGGAAATGGCATTAAAGGGAGCAGAGAAACAGTTGGTCAAAGAATGTTGGATGGCCTTGGCAAAACTTCTTCCGGAAACAGATTCATTTGGGATTAAACTGGAAGACGCATACAAGAGCAATCCAAACATTCCCCACAACCAATACGCTTGCTTGGCATTAGCCGCAAGAAGGAGAATTAATCAAGACGATTTTGTAAAGTCTATTTTAATTCAAGACGATATTCTTAAGTGGGAAGAAGAAGCGCGCGTTGCATTGGCACAGGTGCTTTCAAGAACAGATTATAATTTTCTTTCTGGAACTTCGCCGAACGATGTTATTTATAAATTGAAAATTCGCGAATGGATTGAAAATGAAAAGTCGAAATATGTTCGCATTCAATTCGCTCGGTTGGCCAATCGATACGAGTGGTGGTGGCTTTTAAACGACTTGGCCTGTAACGAAGATGCTCAAATTTCTGAGCCCGCAATTCAGACCATGCTCTCGAAAGATTCCTCGTTCGTTTCAAACGTGTTTTTTCCCAATTTGAAAAAGGCAAGTTCGTTTAATTACATGCGCGTGGGCATTCATTTTAAACAGTTCAATCACGATGAAATACGCGATGTTCTGAACGCCTTTCCAGACCACAGTTTCGAGCAAGTAGAGTTAGCAGGCGTTTGGAATGAAAAGGGACATCCCGATGCGCAAAATTTCATTATGCATCAATATGCTTCAACCGAAGAATTGTTTCAACGCATTTCTTGGGTGAAGAAAATGTCGAATTCCTATTTCTTCATTGACACACTTTTAGCCAAGGATTTTTTCACGGCGCCACCTGCGCTTCAAAATGCAATAGTTGAATGCGCTTTGGAATACGCCAAGTCGAATCCGAATTTCAATGAAACCATATTTCCTGGATGGTTCGCCATGCTGTGGACTTCGCAAGATCCTGGAGTTATTGCTTTACTTTCAACATGGACGAGAGAGCGAGCAGAGAAGTTAAAAGGCGATGCATTTCTGATTCAAACATTGGAGCAAACGCTTCCTTTGTTCCAACGAGCTGAGACCATTGAAACCTACAATGAAATGGTGAACACCTTGAATGCGGTTCGCACAGATGGGTTAACCACAGAACTTCTTTCAACCAATCACTTGCCATTTCCTTCCGAAAAAGATTGGAAAAAAAATAAGTCGTGTAAGGTAAAGTTGAAGACAGATGAGGGAACGGTTGTGATTAAACTCAATGGAATGAATGCTCCTGAGAGTGTTTCGAATTTGTTGAAGTTGTGCAATCAGCATTACTACGACAGCATTGCCTTTCATCGCGTCGTTCCGAATTTCGTGGTTCAAGCCGGATGCACACGCGGAGACGGCATGAGTGGAATGCCTTATGTGATTTCTTCGGAATTTATCGGTCACAACTTTGCGCCACTTTACATTGGAATGGCCAGTGCAGGAAAGCACACCGAAAGCGCGCAGTGGTTCATTACATTGGCGTACACGCCAAATCTAAACGGTCGCTACACGGAATTTGGTGAAGTCATTCGCGGAAAAAAGGTGCTTCAGAAAATTCAAGTTGGAACCCGAATTATTCGAATGCGTGAACAACATCTGATGTAATTTGTAGTTGGTTTATGGAAACAAAGATTCCGATGAAATTAAAACTAATCTTACCCTTGTTCATGATTGCCTTAGCTTCTTGCGCGCAATCGAACAAAGAAAATCCCAAAGGAGAAATTATGAAAGTTGAAATGAACGATACCTTGGAAGTGGCTACCCTTGCTGGCGGATGTTTTTGGTGTGTTGAAGCAATTTACGCGAATGTAAATGGTGTGACGAAAGTAGAGTCGGGGTATGCAGGTGGATTCGTAAAGAATCCTTCGTACAAAGAAGTGTGTAACGGAA
>CALCNZ010000012.1 GCA_937897625.1 uncultured Flavobacteriales bacterium | reverse complement strand
GCAATAAATGCCGTAGAAGCATTAAAAACCGCCGATAATCCCTATGACGATGAATATAAAAGAAGTTGGACTATCTTGCACTCGTCAACGGAAGCAAAACCAATTCAAAATCTTTTAGAATCTTTTTTTTCTTGCTTTCCGTTTCTTTTTTTGGAATTGAAGAGGTACAAGCTTTTTCTTTCCCCGCAGGAACAGTTTGGTTCAACACCGATTACCCATTCAATACCGACTTACTTCGCGATAAAGCGGTGATACTCGGTTGTCTTCAACCCGAGGAAATTACAGGCATTGGAGCCATGGTAGACCTTCAAGAAGAATTCATTGGCGTTCCGCAAGTGCAACTCATTACCCTTATTCCCGCGCGAGATCCGGCATATAGCCGTCAAGAAATTTTCGACTTCATTCAACAAAACGGAATCAGTCATCCGGTTGGAATCGTTCCGAATTGGGGAGACATTCCAATGATCGAAGGCGCTCGACTTCCTCAAATGCTTGTGTTCAACAAGTCAATGAAAGACCTTGCACTCGGCATACAAGGCACGCGCGAAAGAGCCTCCATAAGCGCCTCAGTGAACGAGTGGGTGAAAGCCGATGTAAACGGATACTCGTTGTGGCAGCCGACCATTACTCCCGAACCCAAATACTGGGCGAACCCCTTGATTGAACTTCCCAACGATTTGTGCTATTTCTCCGGTGAACTCGCAGTTTCAGAGCCCGCTCTTTTTCGTGTAAGCACGGTTAGCGAAGACGGTTTCATTCAGAAAAGAATTGGCGGAGTGCGCGGATATGCAGACGGAGATATCTCTGTTGCTCAAATGAAGAAGCCGATGGGCGTGACTTTCAGCTATGCCGAACAATTGCTTTACATTGCCGATCCCCTCAATCATGCCATTCGCATTTACGACAAGGACCAACATGTCTTGTTAACCATTCTGGGAAATGGCAAGCAACCCAACATAGAAAATTTCGAGAAGGCCACTTCGTGGAAAGGCGCTATTCCTTATCCAACCGATGTGTTTATTGTAAAAAATAAAATCTATGTGTTAGCTGGAAACGACTGCAGCGTGTGGGAATTGAATACTGCTGATCAATCTTCGAAACTTATTTGGAGAAGCGAAAACAAAGACGGACAAGGAAATGCGCTCAGCGCGCTTTCGCTTCAATTCTTCAACAAAGAATTTTATATGTTGAAGAGTAACGGATCCATTTCGAAATTCAAAAAGAAAAAAGAGGAGATTGCTTATGCTCCTGAAACGCCCATTCAACGCGCAGGTGGATTCACCTTTTACAACAACGACCTCGTAGTGAGTGAACCCTTCAACCATAAAATTTCGTGGCTAGGAAGTGTGAAGAACACTGCCGGAAGTGGGGTGCTCGGTTTGAAAGACGGTGCAGCGGATACTGCACAATTCACGCGTCCGATGGCCTTGAATAAAATTGGAAGTGAAATCTTTGTGTGTGAAGGCGGATACGGCGTGCTTCGCAAATGGCGAATGGTGTCGAACGAAGTGAAAAGTTTTTATCCGGTAGTTAGCCAAGAAGCGTTGTATTCAGGTGAGTCTCCAAACGCTGGAGAGGCCGTTGCGCTTGAGCCGATATTAGTTGAACCAGGAAAAACCGCACTGAAGTTGAGCATTGATGCACCTGGATATTTTTTATTGAATAGTGAAGAGAACGGGATATTCATCGACGAAAACTCAGGCGTGAGTGCTTCGGCAGAAGTATTGACAGATGGGAAAATTGATTTAGTCTTAGACCTTCCAGCGAACAGAACAGAAATGGGATTCATTCAATTGGGACTACAGTTGGTGCTTCACCCAAACGACGCTCCGAAGATGACATACTTGAAAAAAATGTTTGTAGTCTTCACCTATGAAATTCTTCCGGGAAGCGAACACGAGCAAGAGCTCGTGATACATCCGTTCGTAAAACCGAATTAATTATCGCCGCGAAGTTTTCCTAATTCAACGGCTGCTTCGGTGTAGTCGGGTTTAATTTTTAGCGCTAAATTCAAATCGGCTTCGGCCAAAGTTTTATCTCCTTTTCCCTCATAGCAAAGCGCCCGGTTGTAGGCTGCTTGAAAGTAATTCGGATTTTTTTCAAGTGCTAAATTGAACGCTTCAATGCCTTTTTGAAAGTCTTTCAAGTAAACCAAATAAACAAATCCTTTGTTGAAATAGGCCGCAGAGAAATTCGCGTCAATGCCAATAATCTTGTCGTAGCACTGAAGCGCCTCTTGGTAGTTACTCGGGTTTTTTACTCCAGTTTCCTGAAGGAAAATGGCTTTGTTGTAATACGGCTCAATGAGGTTTGGATGAATTTCAATAGCAGAATTGTAGTATTCTTTTGCCAGCGAATTTCCATAACTCGCGCAAACCAATCCTGCTTCCAGGTACGCGTCGTAGTAACTCGGGTCCACCTCAATGGCAGTTTGGTAGGAACTTAATGCAAGGGTAGTGTCTTTCAGTTGACGGTATAATCGACCTTTTAGGTAATAGGCGTAGGCCACGCGTTCATCTTGACGCAAGACTGTATTAATTTGCTGAACAGCTAGATCCATGTTATTCAGGGCAATGTCCATGGCTGCTTTTTCGAGCAATCCGTTTTTATGCTGAGGGTCTTTTTCTAGACACTTTTGATAGTCTTTGTAGGCTTCAGCCATTCGTTGTTGATCGAAATGAATTTGTCCTGCTGTGAAGTAAATATCTGCTTTCGTAGAGTCAATGGCTTTCGCACGTGCAATGTCGGCATTGGCTTCGGTGTATTTCTTCAATCCGGAATAGTAGCGCGCACGCTCGAGGTAATTCGAAAAGTTGTTGGGCTCGGCCGTAATCTTCGCGTTAATGGCGCGAAGCGTTGTGTCTGACGTTTCTTCAATCCCCAAGTCTTTGTCCGAATTGCAGCTTTTACACGATTCAAGGGTAGAGGCAAATACGCAAAGTAGCACCAATGCGAAAACAGAAATAAAGGTCTTGAGCTTTTTCAACATAACATTCAATTGAGCTATCAAAAGTAAGGTGTTCGTCTTTTCTTTTCGAGAAGAATTTATTTAACGGCCGTTTTTCGACCTTTGTCGAACATTAATTTCAAACCATTGGCATCCGAAGGCAAACAGTTCGTTTCTAGTTTTTCATGGAATTCCGCTACGGTGGTTTTACAAATTCTTATACAACTGGGCTATACGGCTTTGCTTGCACGACTTATTGCGCCTGAGAATTTCGCGGTAATGGGCATTGTGCTAAGCTTAATGGGATTCGCGGAAATCTTCTCGCAGATTGGTCTTGGTCCTGCGCTTATTCAACGCAAGGACATTGAGCAGTCGCACATCAATTCAGCTTTCACAACCTCGCTTGGACTCGGATTAATCTTCACGTTGTCTTTCGTTGCCGCTTCACCTATGATTGCGAGTGCCTACGGAATTGAAACATTGAAGGAAATTATTCCAGTGGTGTGTTCCAGTTTTACAATTTCAGCTTTGAGTGTGGTTCCCCGAAACCTGATGATGAAGCAAATGAAATTCAAGTCGTTCTTCACCGCGAGTATGCTGAGTATTGTTGGTGGAAATTTGGTGGTTGGACTTTGGTTGGCATACGGGGGATACGAGATCTGGGCTTACGTTTGGGCATTGTTTGCACAGAATGCACTCATGACCTTGGCTTGTTGGATGTTGCAGCCCACAAGAGTTCAATTCAAATGGAATAAAACAGCAACCTTACAATTGTTGAATTACGGCGCTGGAAGCTCGCTGTTCAATGCGCTGAATTACGCGGCTACAAAAGTAGATGTGTCTGTGTTGCCACTCTTTTCAAAGGGTACATTCCTTTTTCCGAATACCGTTTCATTGAATCAAGCAGGTATGTATGAACGGGGGGCATACGTAGCGTCACTTCCAATTACAATCATGGCGAAGCTCAGTGATAGCGTGCTGTTCAGCGGCATGTCGAAATTGCAAGAAGAAACGGAACGATTGAAGCGCGTGGTGTTAGCCGCCACGAATGTGCTGAGTATTTTAATTTTTCCTGTTGCTTGTTTCGTGTTTGTTTTTAGTGAAGACATTCTTCGAATTTACTTGGGTCCCAATTACATGGGCGCAGCGCATCTGTTGCAGTGGTTGTTTGTGGCTGTTATTTTTCGAACGCTTACACGTCCAATTGATTCGTTGCTTCGTGCAAAAGGAGAGGTTTACAAGGGTAGTTGGAT
>CALCNZ010000011.1 GCA_937897625.1 uncultured Flavobacteriales bacterium | reverse complement strand
CGCTCTTCCGATCTGATCAGCGCGAAAGCGAAAGGTGTCGGAAATCCGGTTTATATCGTTGGTTCAGCCACAGGAAAAGACGGAATTAAAGGAGCGTCATTCGCTTCGAAAGATATTACAGCAGAGTCTGCAAAAGATTTACCTTCTGTTCAAGTAGGCGATCCGTTTCAAGAAAAATTATTGTTAGAAGCCACCATGGAATTGTCGGAAACCGACGCTATTGCAGGAATGCAAGACATGGGTGCTGCAGGTATTACTTGCTCTACCTCTGAGATGAGCGCTGGTGGTGGTGTTGGAATGGACATTCATTTAGATAAAGTTCCAACCCGTCAAGAAGGCATGCAGCCGTTCGAGATTTTACTTTCTGAATCGCAAGAGCGTATGCTTATCGTGATAAAGAAAGGACACGAAGCGGAAGTGGAAAAGATTTTCGACAAGTGGGATTTGCACGCGAAAGAAATTGGTGTGGTGACTGAAGGTCCCATGGTTCGTTACTACATGAACGGAGAAGTTGTAGGTGAAATACCTGCGGAAAGCCTTGTGCTTGGCGGAGGAGCTCCCGTTTACGAAAGAGAATACAGCGAGCCAGCATACTATGCAGAGAACAAGAAGTTCAACATGAACGACGTACCCGAGCCGAAAGACTATGTTGTGACTGCAAGACAATTAATTGCCTTACCAAACATTGCAAGCAAGCGTTGGGTGTATGAGCAATACGACAGCATGGTAGGAACCGTGAACATGAGCACCAACCGCAAGAGCGATGCTGCTGTGGTGAATGTGAAAGGAACCAACAAAGCCGTTGTCTTAACTGTAGATTGTAACGCTCGCTACGTGAACAACGATCCGGAAATTGGAACACAAATCGCTGTGGCTGAAGCCGCACGTAACATTGTGTGTTCAGGTGGTGAGCCTTCAGCGATTACAAACTGTCTGAACTTCGGCAATCCGTATAACCCTGAAGTGTACTGGCAATTTGTAGGTGCTATCAAAGGAATGAGCGCGGCTTGCACGAAATTCCAAACGCCTGTAACAGGCGGAAACGTGAGCTTCTACAATCAGACGGCGAAAGCCGACGGTTCTGCAGCTCCGGTCTTCCCTACTCCAACCATTGGTATGTTGGGTGTAATGAAAGACAAGAGTTTGCAAATGACTTTGGATTTTAAATACAAGGGCGATTTAATTTTCCTTTTGGGAACAACCCAAGACGAAATTAATTCAAGTGAATATTTAGCGAATATTGTTGGAACCCTTGGTTCTCCGGCACCTTCATTCAACTTGGAAGAAGAATTCCAACTTCAACAATGTATAAAAGGGCTTATTAAAAATAGCTTCATTAACGCAGCGCACGATGTGAGCGACGGTGGCTTGTTTACTACGTTGGTTGAAATGTGTTTGCCGAACGATTTAGGATTCGACATTGTAACAGACAGCGAGATTCGCAAAGACGCTTTCTTGTTTGGTGAATCGCAGAGCCGCGTTGTGGTTTCTGTGGTGGAAGACGATGAAGACAAATTCTTGGACTTCGTTGCGGAAATGAACATACCTTGCTTGCTTTTGGGCCACGTAACCAAAGGAAGATGCACCGTTGACGAACAAAATTTTGGAATGATTGCAGATTATAAAGAACTTTATGACAATGCAATTGGAAAAGAAATGGCGAACTAATCTTTCGAAATGAAACTATGTCGTTTGTAAAATTCATAAAATCGAAATACGGAAAGAAACAAATGCTCATTATTTTGGGTGTCAATTTGTTCCTATTCATTTTCGTTATTTTCTTTTTGAAGTTTTACACGCGTCACGACGAAGCGATACAGATTCCAGATTTAAAGGGCAAGACAGAGGCAGAAGCTCGGGCAATATTGGAAGATCTCGATTTAGAGATGGTCATTACCGACAGTCTGTTCGTTCCAACTGCTGTTCCTGGTTCTATTCGCGACCAAAGCCCGAAACCCGGGAGCATGGTGAAAGACGGTCGTTTAATCTTCATTAGTATTTTCAAACGAACGCCTCCCATGGTTCCGATTAACGTGAAGGAAGGGGATCACATTCAGATTGCATCTTTGCGATTGACCAACAAGGGAATTAAATTCCACATTAAATACGCCCCAAACAACAGTATGATCGGTGTGGTTATGAAAGTGGAATACAACGGAAGAAACATTAAATACGGTGAACTCTTAGAACACGGACAAACGGTGGTACTTACGGTGGGTGAAGGAGCGAAAACCACGGTGCCCGTTCCGAATCTTTTCGGACTGTCTTATCACGACGCTATTAATTTGTTAAACAGTTTGAATTTATCTGGACAAGGATTCTTCGAGCCAGCAGCGTATAGCACTGCAGATTCAAACATGTATCACGTGTGCAGGCAAGATCCTAAATATTCTTCTCAGGCCATACCTATGGCAGCAGGCCGATTCATGGATTTTTGGTTAAGCAAAGAGCCTTGCACAATAGATACGCTTATCAACCCGTTCGAGCAGCAACAAGACCTATTCGTACCTTAATGAAAAACCTTCTTTCCATTGTCTTCTTGTTTGCGTTTTTATCTGGCTTTTCGCAAGAAACCGAAACAGATATTCGCTTTGACGCTCAACGCAATGCCCATTCGAAAAAAGAATTTATTTGGAAGCAACAAGGAGAAGAGCGCGGCGGAACAGCCAGTTTAACCCTTCCATTTTTCGACGATTTCTCTCGTTATTCCTTGCCCACCAATGACCCCGCAGTAGTTACCACATGGAAACGCTGGTCAGATACATGCGCCTTCATTAATTCAGGATTCGCCATTGCGCCTCCAACCATTGGCGTTGCAACGTTAGATGGATTGCGCGCAGACGGTTACCCCTATAACTTCGCAGATGAATTTTCTTACGGAAGCGCAGATACCCTCACATCGCTTCCCATTGACCTTTCTACCCATACAGCAAACGACCAAGTTTTTCTTTCTTTCTTTTACCAAGGCGGCGGAAACGGAAATTCGCCAGATGCAGGTGACAGTTTAATTGTTGAATTTTTCTCGCCTTTTGGCGCTGGACAATGGACCCAAGTTTGGACCAGCCCCGATGTCTATCCAACCAACACCTTTGACCAAGTCTTCATTGGAATTACCGATGCGCAATACTTCTTAGACGGATTCAAATTTAGATTTAGAAACTTCGGGACCTTAAGTGGCGCTTTCGATCATTGGAACATAGATTACGTTCAACTAGACGCTGGTGTAGATTCGAGCAATATTATTTTCGATGAAGTGTGCATGCAATATCCTCTTCGTTCTTTGTTGAATGAATATACCGCCATGCCTTTGACCCATTTCGCAGCGAATGCAGCAAACAACATGGTTTCAACCATTGGCATTCAAGAACAAAACTTGGGTAACGATGAGAACATTGTAACCAACTACAGCATTCGTAAACAAGGCGGGGCACCTCAAGTGTTCAGCGCAGTTGATTTCAACACCGCATTGAATGCGCATTCAGCTTTTACAAGAACCGTGAACTTGAATGGCTACACTTACAATGTTACTCCAGACGACACGTGCTCGTATTTCGATGTGAAGACTTACATAAATCCGACCGATGCACGTCTTCAAAACGACACTGCAACACTTCGCCAGTATTTCTATAACTACTACGCCTACGACGACGGCACCGCAGAGCGTGGCTATTCGGTTTCGGCCGCCGGCGGAATGATTGCTATGAAATTTCGTGCGGAAGTTACCGATTCGTTATTGGGACTCTTTGTTTACTGGTTGCCTTCAGGCGTTAATGTAAGTTCCGAAACTTTTTTGCTTCGCGCATGGGGCGATGGCGGAACACAGCCCGGTGCAGAACTCGGAGAGAACTTCAACTATCACCACCCCGCATTTTATGAGCATGGCGAAAATTATTTCTCGTATTACGCCTACGACAATCCGATTGCAGTAACCGGAAACTTCTACGTGGGTTGGGTGCAAAGCGGAACAGCGGGCCTTCCAGTCGGAAACGACAAAAGTGGAAACATTAACGGGACAAAAGTCTATTACAACAACGGATTCCTTCAGCCGTGGCAACAGTCGAGCATTAACGGTGCATTAATGATTCGTCCTGTTTTTAAATCCGGAAAAACTTCGGTTTGGAATTCTGTTGAAGACTTGCCAACAGGCACCCCTTCCCTTTATCCGAATCCGTTCAGCAACAGCTTTACCATTCAGGGATTGAATGAAAATTCAAGATACACTATTTCAATTTTATCATCTACCGGACAATTGATTTCATCTACCCAGCAATCACATGTGAAGCAGGTTGAAATGGAGCATAACAATTTGTCACAAGGTATTTACTTCATTCAAATCACAAACAATTCAACGCAAGAAATCATTCGCTTAAAAGCAATGAAACAATAAGATGGAAGAAAACGAAATTCTAGAGGAACAGGAAGAAGGATTTTTCGAGCATCATCGAATTGTAGCAGACAAAGGACAAAAGCTCATGCGTTTAGACAAGTTCTTGGTAGATCGCCTAGAACGCACCTCGCGCAATCGTATTCAAAATGCAGCAGAAGACGGCTTTGTCAAAGTAAATGGAACTCCCGTAAAGAGCAGCTATAAGATTAAGCCGAACGATGTAATAACCATTGAAATGCCCTATCCTGTGCGGGATATGGAGCTTATTGCAGAGGATATTCCCATTGAAATTGTATACGAAGACAATGATTTGGTTATTCTAATGAAGCCCAAAAACATGGTCGTTCATCCGGGCTTTGGAAATTTTTCGGGCACCTTGCTCAACGCTATGCTCTTTCATTTTCAAAACCTACCAATTAACAGCGACGCTCGTCCGGGATTGGTTCACAGACTCGACAAGAATACAACGGGGCTCATGGTTATTGCGAAGACGGAAGAAGCCTTGACGCATTTGGGTAAACAGTTTTTCGATCGAACCATTGATCGAAGATATGTGGCGCTCGTGTGGGGAGATGTGAAAGAAGACGGTACCGTAATCGGAAATACCGGACGTAGCTTGAAAGACCGAAAAGTGTTCACCGTTTTCCCTGAAGGCGACCACGGCAAACACGCTGTAACACATTACAAAGTCTTGAAACGCTACGGCTACGTGACTTTGGTGGAATGCAAACTAGAAACCGGAAGAACGCATCAGATTCGCGTTCACATGAAGCACATCGGGCACACGCTCTTTGGCGACTTCGAATACGGTGGCGACAAGGTATTAAAAGGAACTACATTCACGAAGTACAAGCAATTCGTTCAAAACTGCTTAGACCTTCTGCCCAGACAGGCACTTCATGCGCGCACGCTGTCGTTCACTCACCCAACAACGGGCGAATGGATGAGCTTCGAGAGTGATCTTCCTGCAGACATGCAAGCAGTGCTTGACAAATGGGAGAGCTATTCGGAAAATAGTGTGAAAGGTTAGATTTTTTACAATTCTTCCTTTACTTTCGCGCTTTGAACAATATGACAAAAGTCATGTTTTTCAAATACTATGGCTGAATCTACAAGCTCTATTTACAAGTCACTAAGCGAACTGCTTCGACTTGAAAAGTATTTCATTCGGAAAGTAATTCTCCTTACGTCTCTAGCCGGACTCTTCTCATTGGCTATTCCCGTAGGGGTTCAGCTCTTACTTACTTTTGTTACGGCTCAAGAAGTTCGTCCAGGCATGTATGCCATTTTGTTGCTGATACTCTTTTTCGTTTGGTTGAATGGCGTTTTGCAGATTCGTTTAATGAAAGAAGGGGAAGACGTTGAACAACGTCTTTTTGTTCAATTGGCCTTCACGTATCTGCGTCGCATTCTCAATCAAAGTCCGCAATCGAACGACCGAAGCTTCGCGAAATACTTCATTGAAATAAGTTATTTGCAAAAAGGATTTAGCAAATTATTCATAGACCTTCTCTTCGCTTCCTTGCAACTTACCTTCGGTTTGTTGCTCATTTCGTTTTATCACCCCATGTTCTTCCTCTTCGGATTGTCCTTCGTAATTTCCTTCGTGCTTCTCTTAAGATGGAAATTCAATGCAGCAGTAAAATCGAGTTACGACGAATCTTGCGCAAAGTATGAAATGGTCAATTGGCTTTCGCTTGCTGAATTGTTTCGAAAAAAATTCAACCGTCCGAATCCCACTTTCGCCTTTACTGAAGCGAATAAAATATCAGAAGACTATCTTGAATCGAAACGTTTTCACTTCAAGCTATTGCTTCAAAAACAAAACGCTTTTCTCGCTTTCAAACTGTTAGCCGTTGGCGGCATGCTCTTGCTAGGAAGCCTGCTCGCCGTTGAACAGAAAATTAGCATTGGACAATTCCTCGGCGCTGAAATTGTGATTGTCTTGGTCATATCAAGCATTGAAAAAATTCTCTTCTCGCTTAGCTCCATCTTCGACACGCTCACAAGCATGCAGAAAGCCTTAACCTTTCAAGACAACAAACAAATTGAATTTCATTCAAACGATGAAAATAAAATACGTGTTGAATCCATCGATTTCATTGAAGTAACCAAAGGTTTTTCATTCGCTGTAAAAAGAGGAAACATATACAATTTAACGGGCAATACCTCTGAGTGTAAAAAGTTACTTCAAGCCCTTGACCTTCGAAATGAAAATACTTTTGGATTGAAATGCAACGGCCACGACTTGAAGCACGTTTCGATTTTCGATTTCAAAACACGAACAGCCTGGTGTGATCACCTTCCTGTAATATTAGAAGATTCGTTTTTCACCAATGTTAAATGGAACAGTCACGCCACAAACGAAGAAATTATTGAAGCAGCGGAAAAGGTGGGTCTGAAAAAGTTTTATCAAGATTCTCCCGAAGGAATTTTCAAAATTACGCACCACAGAGATTCGATATGGACCTTAGAAAACCGCGCATTGCTGGAGTTAGCTAGAGCTTTGGCTTCAAAACCAGACTTGCTCATTCTTCGCAACCAATA
>CALCNZ010000010.1 GCA_937897625.1 uncultured Flavobacteriales bacterium | reverse complement strand
ATGGCACTGCGAACAATGGCTTCCGTGTCTAACGGTTTAATGGTGTGAATGTTTATGAGGTCAACAGAAATGCCTTCCGCTTCCAATTCACGCGCTGCTTCCACCGCTTCCCAAACCAAGTGTCCAGTTGCAATAATGGTCACGTCGTTTCCTTCGTGAATGTGCCACGCTTTTCCAATTTCGAAATTCTGATCAACAGCAGTGAAGTTCGTCACCTTCGGTCTTCCGAAACGCAAGTAAACCGGACCGTGATGTTCAGCGATGGCTAGGGTAGCAGCTTTGGTCTGATTGTAATCGCAAGGATTAATTACGGTCATGCCCGGAAGCATGCTCATCATTCCAACGTCTTCTAATATCTGATGTGTTGCTCCATCTTCACCAAGCGTTAGCCCTGCGTGAGAAGCACAAATTTTCACGTTCTTATCGCTGTAAGCAATGCTTTGTCTGATCTGATCGTAAACTCTTCCTGTAGAAAAATTCGCAAATGTTCCCGTAAACGGAATGTATCCGCCAATGGTCATTCCAGCAGCAACACCCATCATGTTTGCTTCAGCAATTCCAACTTGAAAAAAGCGCTCTGGAAAATCTTTTTTGAAAGCGTCCATTTTCAATGAGCCAATCAAGTCGGCGCATAGCGCAACAACTTTAGGATTTTTCTGACCTAATTCATGAAGTCCAGCACCAAAGCCAGAGCGAGTATCGTTCGCGGGTGATAATTCGAATTCTAACATGTCTCTTAAATTAATAGTCGCCTAAAGTTTCTTCTAACTGTCCCAATGCATTGGCCAACTGCTCGTCGTTCGGAGCAACGCCATGCCATTTGTGTGTTCCTTCCATGAAGTCGACACCTTTACCCATGCTTGTTGTCATGAGAATCATAATCGGATAACCGTTTCCAGTTAGGCTCTTTGCTTCTTCAAGGGTAGCATTTAATTGCTCCATATCATGTCCGTTCGTCTCCAACACTTTCCATCCGAAAGCTTCGAATTTCGCACGAAGATTTCCAAGAGACATTACTTGTTCTGTAGATCCATCTATTTGTTGTCCGTTCAAGTCAACGGTACTAATGAGGTTGTCGATTTTGTGATGCGCGCAGTACATAGCCGCTTCCCAAATTTGTCCTTCTTGCAATTCTCCGTCACCGTGAAGGGTGAAAACCAATTTAGGGTCGTTGTTCAACTTCTTCGCTTGCGCAGCACCTGCCGCAACGCTCATTCCTTGTCCAAGAGAACCACTTGCCACACGAACACCCGGAAGTTGATCATGTGTTGTTGGATGTCCTTGAAGTCGCGTGTTGATTTTTCTGAATGTTGCTAATTCAGAAACATCGAAATAACCTGCACGCGCTAGAACAGAATAGAACACTGGAGAAATATGTCCATTGCTCAAGAAGAAAAGGTCTTCACCTTCTCCGTTCATGTTCCAATTTGAAGGGTTGATAGTCATTTGACGGAAATAAAGACTAACCATAAAATCGGTGCAGCCTAAACTTCCTCCTGGGTGTCCACTGTTTACAGCGTGAACCATTCGCACGATGTCGCGTCTCACTTGAGAGGCTATTCGCGAAAGTTCTTGATTAGAAACCATTGAAGAATTTTTTTGCGAAAGTACTTTTTATTTTAGGTTGAAAGGGGATGTGTTTGTTGTTTGTGGAAAAGTGAACGCTTGCCGTTATCTTTGCACCCTAATTTTAAAATCATGGCGTTAAAGTGCGGTATTGTAGGTCTTCCGAATGTTGGAAAATCAACCTTGTTCAATTGTTTGTCGAACGCGAAAGCTCAAGCGGCGAATTTCCCGTTTTGTACCATTGAACCCAATGTAGGAACCATTACCGTT
>CALCNZ010000009.1 GCA_937897625.1 uncultured Flavobacteriales bacterium | reverse complement strand
CTGATTTTTCAGTTGAATCGAGTCGTTGCGTTGTTTTTTTTACAAGTTCGAAGATTTCTTCGTTCACATAATGCTCGGGGAGACAGCGGTAAAGAAATTCAGCAATGAAAAGAGCAATTGTTGATTTTTCAACTTGAAAAGGAATGGATGTGTAGATCGAGTTTAGGCTCATGTCTTTGGCTATTTCCAGCTTTCCCTCTGATTTTTTTCCTGAAAATTGAATGGCGTTCAGAGGTTGAAAAAATGAAATGTTTTCACCTTTTTTCCCGGTTCGAAATAAGAAAGTTTGAACGCCGTACTCTAAGGTAAACACATGGGCTAACCGAAGCGAATCTTTGAATTTTCTGCTAGAAAGCACATATGCGTTTACTCGTTCTTCCATGTTTTTTCCCAATGAAATTAGGCCTTTCAAAAATAATAATAAAAAAACGTAACCTTTATTTACTACTTGGGGTATAAGACTATGAATGCTGTAGAGAACATTCAAAAAGTTTTACTCTCCCTGAAAAAAAAGAGTAGGTTTTTTCAAATAGGTAAGGTTTAGTTATTCATTCTTCTTTCGTCTTGTATGAAAAAGAGTGATTCTAAAAAGGGGTCGTTTTGGGAGAGGCGGCCTCTTTTTTTTAACTCTTCAACGAGACATCAACTAAGAATTTTTTCCCAATTGTTTTTCTTCCAAGTAACACGGGGTATCGCATACCTGATCTGTTGGTAAAGGAAATTTCCGATTGAATTTTTTTCTTGTGAATGAGAATCAGCGTTCGCACACAATACCTTTCTTCTGTTTGTCCGAACGAGTTTTTGATTGTTCGTTTTTGAAATTTTCTGTACTGAAGTACAACAGGATTGCCCGATTCCCATTGAATAGTTACTTCTAGAACTTCTTTTCCACTGACCTCTTTTATGGTGCAAGATTCGCAATGCACAGCGGTGCGAAATGCTCCCGTATCTATTTTAGCGCGAACATTAACGCCGCTTAATTGAGGAAGTTGAATAATGGTTTTGCGACCAATTACGTCCATGACTAACTCAAAAGTCTCTTAACAGTTTCAGAAATTGCTTTTCCGTCTGCCTTTCCAGTTAAGGCCTTTGACGCTACTCCCATTACTTTTCCAAGATCACTTGGCGAGGTAGCACCCACTTGCGCAATGAATTGTTTGATTTCAATTTCAAGTTCTTCCGCAGTTAATTGCGCGGGTAAATAAGCGGCAATCACATTGGCTTGCAATTGCTCTTCTTCAAGTAAGTCTGGTCGGTTTTGAGTTTTATAAATTTCAATCGACTCCTGACGTTGCTTGAATAATTTATTCAAGATGGCTACTGATTTTGTATCGTCTACAGCCCCATCTCCGCCGTCTTTTGTCATTTCAAGAAGAAGCTTGCTCTTAATGTCTCTTAGCGCCATTAGTTTGTCTTTCTCGCCGGCTTTCATAGCCAATTTCAAATCTTCGTTAATTCTTTCTTGTATAGACATGTGTTCAAATTTTAGTTCTGCAAGTTTAGTAATTTCTTCTTTATTAAAAGGCCATTGGTGAAAAGTTTCAACGTGAGCTTTTAGAAAAGGAAATATCTTTGACCGAACGAACATTCGGTTATGGCAAAAGAAATTTCAAGAAGAGACAAGGTTGTTAATACAGCTTTAAAATTAATTTCGAATGGGGGCTTTCACGCCTCTCCAATGTCTGAATTAGCGAAGCTTTCAGGTGTTGCTGTAGGAACTATTTATCATCACTTTCCGAGTAAAGAAGATCTTTTCGAAAGTCTTTACGTAGAGACCTGCACAGAGGCAGCACGCGCACTGCATGAGTCACTTTCAGTAAAAGGAAAAGAAGCTCAACGTTTGACTCAAGCCTGGTTAGCGTTGTATGGATATTTTTCTTCTTCACCCTTGCGTTATTTCGCGGTAATTCAATATAGAAATTCGCCGTTGTACAGTAAGAATAAGGAGATGGAAGATGCTTTCTCTGCTTTAACGGCATTGTTGAAGGAAGGACAGAAGACAGCGAAATTCAAAAAAATGAATGTTGCCTTTCAGTTCGAACAAATTCTTTCGAGTGTATTTGCTGTTGTAAGATTGAAGGTGGTAGAGAAGAAGAAAATAACGGAGAGTGAGGTTAGGGAAATGGCCGATGCAATTATTCAGTCTATTCGCAAATAACAGAAAGAATCTATTCGAAAATCAAGTGAATTACCTGTGAATTCACATTAATTTTGCAGCATGTCTTCAAAACAGAGAACAGTCAAGTCGCCAATCGTATTCAATGGAGTTGGCCTTCATACCGGAGAGCCCGTAACACTTACAATTTGCCCGGCACCAGAAAACCACGGATACAAGTTTCAACGTATAGATTTAGAAGGTTCACCCACCATTGATGCGGATTGTGATCGTGTGATTGGAACCCAAAGAGGAACCACAATTGAACAAAATGGTGCACGTGTTTATACGACAGAGCATGTTTTAGCGGCGTTATATGGATGTTTGGTAGATAATGCGCTTCTTCAAATAACGGGTCCAGAAATTCCTATTATGGACGGAAGTTCTTGGCCGTTTGTTGAGGCCATTGAAGCTTGCGGATTTGAAGATCAAAATGCAGATAGAAAATACCTGGTTTTAGACGAAAACATTGCGTTTGAAGACACTGAGAAAGGTGTTGAAATGTTAGCAGTTCCTACGAATGGCGGGGAATACAGAGTAACTGTAATGGTTGACTACAACTCACCTATTTTGGGAACACAACATGCCCAAATGTACAATTTGGAACAGTTTTCAAGTGAGATTTCAAAGTGCAGAACTTTTGTGTTCTTGCGTGAATTAGAATATTTAGCAAAGAACGGCCTAATTAAAGGCGGTAGCTTGGATAACGCCATTGTTATGGTGGACAAGGAATATACCGAGGATCAGATAAAAGATATTTTAAAGGAATTGGGTCGTGAGGAAATAGATGTAAAGGTGGAGGGAATTGGCGTGCTGAATACCATTAAACTTCAATATGAGAACGAGCCGGCACGTCATAAACTTCTTGATATTATTGGAGATTTAGCATTAACTGGAAAATTTTTACGCGGACATGTTTTAGCCGCAAGACCCGGCCATCATGGAAACGTGGCGTTTGCAAAGGTTTTAAAAGCTTGGGACAAGAAACGACAAGCCGTCGTTTCATTCGACGTAACAAAAACTGTTTTTGATATCAATCAGATTAGCAAAATGCTTCCTCACAGATATCCGTTTTTGTTAGTAGATCGCGTTATTGCTATGGACAACGAGAGTATAGTTGGGTTGAAGAATGTGACTATGAATGAGCCGTTTTTTCAAGGACATTTCCCAGACAATCCGGTAATGCCGGGTGTATTGCAAATAGAGGCGATGGCTCAGGTGGGAGGAATTTTTGCGCTGAGTCAGGTTGAGGATCCAGAATTGTATAGTACCTATTTCATGAAGATAGATGGGGTGAAATTCAAACAGAAAGTTCTACCTGGAGACACTGTTATTTTCCATTTAAAACTTGAATCTCCTATTCGCCGAGGCTTAGTGAATATGCGCGGTGTGGCATACGTAAACGGAAAAGAAGTAGGGGAAGCCACCATGTTAGCGCAAGTGGTGAAAGATAAAGTACCAGCACAAACAACTGAAAAAGCATGAGCAACTTAGCACAAATTCATTCAGATGCTAAAATTGGGGAGGGCGTTGAGATAGGGCCTTTCACAACTATTTATGGCGATGTTGTGATTGGTGACGGAACATGGATTGGCCCTAATGTAACCATTATGGATGGTGCGCGAATAGGGAAGAACTGTCGTATTTTCCCTGGAGCGGTTATTTCTGCTATTCCGCAAGACTTGAAATTTGCTGGTGAAAAGACAACCGTAGAAATTGGAGACAACACAACTATTCGAGAGTGCTGCACATTAAACCGCGGCACGAAAGATCGCATGACCACCAAAGTGGGCAGCAACTGTTTACTTATGGCCTATGTGCATTTAGCACACGACGCGTTTGTTGGAGATAATTGTGTTATTGCGAATTCAGCGAATATTGCAGGCCACGTGACCATTGGAAATTGGGTTGTTATTGAAGGTGTTGTAGCTGTTCAGCAATTTATTGAAATTGGTGATCATGCATTTATTGCTGGCGGTTCTCTCGTGAGAAAGAATGTGCCACCCTTCATTAAAGTAGCGCGTGAGCCCTTGAGTTACATTGGCGTAAACAGCATTGGTCTAAGAAGAAGAGGCTATTCAGACGAACAAGTTGCACGACTAGAAGATATTTTTAGAGCATTGTTTGTGCATAACAATAGCTTAGCAGCTGGAGTAAAACAAATTGTAGATACGCTTCCAGAATCTGAAGAAAAAGAAATTGTCCTTGCGTTTATTCAACGTTCGGAAAAGGGCGTGGTAAGAGGCGCACAGACCACATAAGTTGCAAATAGAACTTCAAAATATTGGAAAAAAGTTCGGCGGAAAGTATATTTTTCGTCATTTAGAACGAACTTTTCATTCAGGAGATCACATTGGTATTGTGGGTCAAAACGGTTCGGGAAAATCTACCCTTATTCAAATTATTTCAGGTAATTTATCTGCTTCGGAAGGCATGGTTATCTATGAAGGAATTTCTTCCGAAAAAATTTGGAAGAACATCTCGCTTTGCTCGCCTGCCATGGGACTCTATGAGGATTTTACCTTGTTGGAACATCTTCAGTTTACGCATGGATTGAAGCCCTTTGAAGCATCTTGTTCTGTGAATGAAATTCCTGAAATTCTTCAACTTGAAAAACATGCAAACAAGGCCTTGAAATATTTTTCAAGTGGAATGAAACAGCGAGTAAAGTTGGGAACAGCATTGTTGTCTAATGTTTCATGTGTCTTTTTAGACGAGCCCTGTGCGCATCTCGATAAAGACGCTGAAAAATGGTTTTCCGAATTCGTTATTTCAAGCAAGAAAAACAAAACCATTATTGTCGCCTCTAACGCTTCAGATTCTGAGTTGACGGGTTGTTCAGATGTATGGACGTTGAGTTAAGCCTTTGGCTTGTGTCCGCTTTTAAGAAGGTCATTTACTGTTTTCACTGGGTGAAAAACACGAGAAGGTATTTCTACAAAGACCGTATTCCAATCCCACATGCTTCCATTCCACAAGCCGGGTAATTCAATTACATTGGTACGATTTCCTAACATAAGTTTCTCGCTGATTAAGGCGGCGGTAGGATTGCGGTATTCTTCTAAGTTGTATTTATTTCCATTGTGATCTACGAAATGACAAACCATATCCACCGGATTGAAATGCGTAGATTTTTCAAAAACCGCCAATTGCTCTAAGTCTTCCTTGTTAAGTTGAGCCTTTTCAACGATTTGTTTCGATTCGAAACCAGCATCATCTTTCACCCAGAAAGGTCCACCACCAGGTTCTCCGGTGTTTTCCACCATTCCACAAACTCGAAGGGGTTTATTTAATTGTTCGAATACGGTAGTGTTGTTTTTTGGCGACGCAAACCATTTTTCAAGAAATGAAATAGCACGAGTTTCGGAATTTTCAACCTTGTTTTCTAGATCTTTAAGCAAGTTGTTTCTTTCTTCGACAACAGTTAAAAGAACTCCACCCATTAATTTTCTGTAGGCCGAAACATCTGCGTGATGTGAAGCTTCAGTAATATTGTCGATGTTTTGAATGAAGACGCATTCGCCTTTTAATTCTTGTAGGTTTTTAAGCAAGGCACCGTGTCCGGCAGGTCTCAAAAATACTTCGCCATTTTCATTTCGAGCAGGCATTTTATTTTTATCGAGTGCCGGGATGTGTGTTTCTGGATCTTGCGAACTGAATGAAATATTTTGAATGGCGGTCGGATGATTTTCAAAAAATGTTTGAAACAGATTTTGGATTCTTTCCTTGTGTTCTTCGGGAATGGTGAAATGAATTTCATGTCGACTATTTGCCTTCATGTAATGAGCGCTTTCAATACAGTGTTCTGCGAATGCCGTTCGTTCTTCTGTGTTGTATGCGTGAAAAGGCACGGCGCCTTTCGGAAGTGTTGCGTAACCGTTATTGAACAAGAAATCAAGGACACGAGAATATCTCTCAACACCATTGGTTTCATTGTAATTCAAACCATTTTTTTCAAAGGCGGAATGAACAGATTGAAAGAAAGGAAATTCGCGTAAGTGAAGAAAGAAGAGTTCCGCTTCGTCGTTCGGATTTAATAAATCCACACCACTTAAAGGAGCGAACATACGCGTTGCTGCCCCGGACGCGGGAACGAATTTCTCAATGTTTACATTTTCGTAATTCGCTTCAAACTTTTGTATTGCATCGAATAACAATGAACCTTCTAATTGAACAATTCCATCTCCAATGCCGCAATGCCGAATGAGCTGTGCAGGCTTATTCGAGACGAGGAGGTGCAGTGCTTGTTCAATTTTCTTTTGCATGATGAAAAGTATGAACCAACAAACTTAAATAAAAAGGAACGAATATCAGTAAGATCGGGGTTAAGCGTATTCTTGCATGAGGTTAATTTTCTCCATTGTTTCATGCAAAGCGGCATTGAAAAGATCTTTGGCAACCGACATTTCACCCTTTTTAGCAGAAAGTTCAATCGCTTGAAAAGCAAGGGCTAGATGGGTTTCCCCAAGCATAGAGAAAGCGCTTTTAACTCGTGGGGCAAATGTGATTATGCCCAAGTAGTCGTTGGCTTGAAAACTAGAATTAATTTCTGATAGGCTCTTTGGAATATTTTGAAAAATTTCATTAAGCACAGTGTCCCTCATTTCATTGTTTCCGTTTAACAATCGAAGCAGGTAGTTTTTATCGAGTGATTTATGCGGGAGAGAAGACATGGTTCTTTTCTAATTTCCCATGAATACGAATTTCGACAAGCAAAGGTTACAACTACTCTCTATTTTAATCTTTCTATCTTTGCCCGAGTTATGGAAAACAAAACGGTATTAGTCACAGGGGGCCTAGGTTATATAGGGTCTCATACAGTTGTAGAATTAATTTCAGCGGGCTTTTCCCCAGTAATAGTAGATAATTTGGCGAATTCGACGTTGGGTCGTTTGAGCAGTTTGGAAGAATTAACAGGCGTTAAAATTGCATTTGAACAAGTAGATTGTACAGACGAGTCAGAGATGCGACGTGTTTTTTCAACCTATGCAATTGGTTCGGTTATTCATTTCGCGGCGTTCAAATCGGTTGAGGAATCGCAGAAAATGCCTGAGGCATATATGCATAACAACGTGGGATCAACCCGAGTTTTGTTGGGTTTGATGAAAGAGTTTTCAGTGGAGCGATTTGTGTTTTCTAGCTCTTGCACGGTTTACGGCACGCCGGAAATAAATCCGGTTAGCGAAAGCACTCCTCGATTACCGGCGGCTTCCGTTTACGGCCAAACAAAACAAGATTGTGAAGATTTGATTTTTGACGCGTCGAAGAGCGTTTCGTTTCAATCCGTGGTATTACGTTATTTCAATCCAGTAGGCGCGCATCCTTCCGCAAAAATTGGAGAGTCTACCAATGATGCTCCAACCAATTTAATTCCTTTGGTGTGTGAAGTAGCAACAGGAAAGCGAGCGAAACTCTACGTGTTTGGTGAAGATTACGACACGCCAGACGGATCTTGCATTCGCGATTACATTCACGTCGTGGATCTTGCGAAGGCACACGTTTTAGCTCTTAATTTATCAAGAGAAACTAACTTGGAAATTTTCAATTTGGGGGTGGGAAAAGGATACAGTGTGAAGGAAGTTGTGGACCGGTTTCAAAAAATAAATGAAGTTTCTTTGAATGTAGAAATTACTGGAAGAAGATCGGGTGATGTTCCTGCGATTTGGGCCGTTCCAGATTATGCAGAAAAGAAGATGGGCTGGAAGTGCCAATTAACCATTGATGATGCATTAGCTCACGCTTGGAATTGGACGAAAACGCAGGTTAAATAAACCATTCTCCGCAGAGAATTACAAGGTTGCAAACAACACCTAAAACGAATCCCGCGTATACTTGTTGATGCGTGTGAGCGTTTAGTCGAAGTCTTGAAAACCCTGTTAAAGCCGACATAATTAGGCAGCCAATAATTATTACGGAAACGTCTGCTCTGTGTAAAATACTTAAACTAATTAGCGAACCAAAAACGCCGCCTTGTCCAAGCATGTGTACGCTAATTTTCCAGAAAAAATTAATTCCCAAGGAAAGTAATAGCGAGATAATTACTGAAAGAATAAATGAGAACACTTCGGTTGGTAGGGTTGGTCCCAAGTATCTGAGAAGCGCGTAAGACAATATGTAGTAGAATATGACAAGGAGGTAAGGTGCCCATCTTTCTTTCCTATCATGTAAATCAATGGAGGAAACCATTTTGAATTTGATCATGATAAGGATACTTGCAGCTGGCGCAACAATGTTAATTCCAAGAAGCAGAAATACGAAGTAGTCTGCTTCTGCCGGCGCAATGTAGTAGGGATCAATCCAGCGAACCAAAAGGTAGATTACCATTGGCATTCCAAGCGGGTGGAAGATTAGAGAAAGGAATTTTGAAAACCGAATAATAAACTTTTCTCTCATTACATCTCTTTTCTTAATCTTGCTACGGGAATTCCAAGTTGCTCGCGGTATTTAGCCACTGTTCTTCGCGCAATGTTGTACCCTTTAGCGTTGAGCAATTTACCTAATTTTTCATCGGTAAGTGGTTTCTTTTTTTCCTCAGAGCCAATGGCATCTTTTAGAATTTGTTTCACTTCCCTAGAGCTCACCTCTTCTCCTTCATCTGTGGAAAGACTTTCAGCAAAGAAATACTTCAATAAATAAGTTCCATACGGTGTTTGAATGTATTTGCTATTGGCCATTCTACTTATGGTTGAAATATCCATGTTTACGCGATCGGCAATGTCTTTCAAGATCATCGGTTTCAATTTGGTTTCATCGCCTGAAAGAAAGAACTCGCGCTGCATGGTAAGAATAGCTTCCATGCATATCATGAGTGTCTGATTTCTTTGTTGAATAGCATCAATGAACCACTTTGCACTTTCAATTTTTTGTTTTACGAATTGAAGGGCTTCTTTTGCCTTTTGATCTTTTGTCTTCAGTTTAGCATAATGGTCGAGCATTCCTTTGTATTCCCGACTTATCTTTAATTCGGGTGCATTTCTGGAATTCAATTGAAGTCTGAGTTCATCGTTTTCTACAACTAACATAAAGTCTGGTGTAACGTGCTGCACGGTTCTATTTGACTCCTGCATGCTGTTTCCAGGCTTTGGATTTAAATGTAAGATGAGGTCAATGGAAGGCTTTAGTTCATCGTCAGATATCCCGAGTTTTTTTGCAATTTTTTCGTAGTGTTTTTTTGTGAACTCATCGAAGTATTTTTGAATAATAACCTTGGCGAGTTCCACTGCAGGTGTATTTTTTTCTTGACGTTTTAACTGAATAAACAAGCATTCTCTGAGATCTCTCGCACCAACGCCAGCAGGATCAAGTTCTTGAATTTCCTTCAATACCTCTTCCAATTCAGGAACAGAGGTTAGGATATTCATGGAGAAAGAAAGATCATTCGCAACCGCCTGTAATTCGCGACGCAAATAGCCATTGTCGTCGAGGTTTCCGATAATGTATTCAGCAAGTTGCAATTGCTCTTCATCTAAATCGCGAAGCCCGATTTGCGCATAAAGTAAATCGTGAAAAGTTTTTCCAGCGCCAATGGGAATGTCTCGTTCTTCTTGGTCTGCGGAATTATTGTTTACACTTAATTTGTAATCGGGTATATCGTCGTCAGAAAGAAATTCCGAAAAATCGAAGTCAACTTCTTGATTGTCGTTTTCTTCTTCGTTATTGTCTTCGTCACGTTCGCTTTCTTCTTTCTCTTCCTCTCCTTCCTCGAGGGCTGGATTGCTTTCCATTTCCTCTTTAATGCGTTGCTCTAATTCCATAGTTGGAATCTGCAACATTTTCATCAACTGAATTTGTTGAGGAGAAAGTCTTTGTTGTAACTTAAGTTGAAGTCCTTGTTTTAGCATTGCAGTCCAAAATTAGTGGGAATGATGCTTAGAATTGAAAAAAACGAGACCTCAAATAGAGGAGTAATATTTTTTAACCTTGAGGTAAGTGTTTTTTCTTAGGTGTTTCGCTAATTAGTATCAGATAGAATGCTTAAAATGAAAACGTCTAAGTTTTGTGTGTATAAACAATTGTTGATTGAGTCTTTCTAATTTATATTTGCTTTGAAGTGAAAGTCGAGGAGCAACTTACGTTGATTTTTTTCTGTCTTGAACTTACACCTTAATAAAAACCGATTGTTTTGAAAAAGCATTTATTCTTTCTGATTGTTACATTTTCTGTTTTTGTTAATTACCAAACTTTTGGTCAGGGCCCGAATTGTTTGGGAGCAACACCGCTCTGCTCGAGTGTATCAACGACATTCCCTACTATTATTGGCGGAACTGTTCCCGCTGGAAATAATTACGGTTGTTTGGGAAGTCAGCCCAACCCTACATGGTTTACACTAACCGTTGGAGCCTCAGGATCTATTTCCATAGCTCAAACTGGGCCTTGCGATCAGGACGTAGCTGTCTGGGGTCCTTTCAATACGCTGTCGGCTGCATGTGCTGGATTAACTGCTGCTCCAGTGTTTTGTGATTACTCTACTTCTTCGAACAATAACATTACGATTACTGGAGGTACAGTGGGTCAGATTTATATAATGCTTTTAACAAATTTCGGGGGTTGTGCAGGAACTGTAAGCATTTCAGAAGCAGCAGGTGGAGGAAGCCTCTCTTGTGTTCCGGTTTGTGGTGTAACAGCCTCGAACCTTGGCCCATATTGCTCGGGTACTACAATAACATTGAATGCTACTGCTGCGAATGGTGCAACGGCCTATACTTGGACAGGTCCTAATGGGTTCACAGCAACTGGACAAAACGTAACAATTCCCAATTGTAACGCCTCTATGGCAGGAGTTTATACCGTAACTGCAACAGGTGCTGCAACATGTTCAGGGTCGACAACTGTAGTAGTTAATCCAACTCCAACGATGAATCCCACGACAAACAGCCCAGTTTGTGTGGGGAGCCCACTAACGCTGTGTTCTGGAGCACCAGTAGGGGCTCTGGTTGCATGGACTGGTCCGGGATATGCAGCGCTGAATCCGTGTCCGACAATTCCAAGTCCTACCCTAGCCAATTCAGGAAACTATACGGTAACTGTTCTTTTAAATGGTTGTCAATCCCAACAGATAATACCTGTCGTTGTTAGCCCGGCACCTACCGTTACTGCTGTTACTCCTCTTTCACTTTGCTCAGGCGGAACGGTTCCCGCTACAACATTTGCAGGAACTCCTGCTACAGCAACTTTTACATGGACGAATAATCAGCCGAGTATTGGGTTAGCTGCATCTGGAAGTGGCGGTCTTCCATCTTTTACCGCTACCAACAATTCTGCAAACCCAGTGGTAGCAACTGTTTCGGTTGTACCCCATCTAGGAACGTGTAACGGAACCGCAAGTAATTTTACAATTACTGTTAGTCCTGCTCCTACAATTACGGTCCCTGCCTCTAACGTTTATTGTGAAGGCGCAACAGTTCCTGCAATTCCTTGGACTACCAGCAGCCCAACAGCAACGGTGGCGTGGACGAATAGTAACACTGCAACGGGTTTGGGTGCTTCTGGCACAGGAACAATTCCGTCATTCACAGCGAGTCCTGTAACCAGTCAGGTCATTTCCACCATTACCGCAACACCTTCTCAAGGTACTTGTGTTGGAACACCCGTTACCTTTACGCTTGCTGTAAGCAATGCACCAATTGCAACCATTACTGATATTGGCCCGCTTTGTTCGAATGTCGGATTTCAAAATTTAACAGCAGCGACATCTGGAGGGACGTGGTCCGGTCCGGGAATCATCAACACTTCAAGTGGTTTATTTAACCCGCTAATAGCAGGTGCCGGAACACACACGATAACTTATACTCTGAATTTACCCAATCAATGTCCAGCATCTGATGTTACCCAAATTCAAATCATTAGTGTTCCTTATGCTAACGCAGGACTCAATCAGAGTGTTTGTCAGGGTCAAACAGTAAATTTGAATGGATCATTCACAAACTCAAGCACAGGGACTGAAACTTTCTCTTGGTCACCGACAACAAACCTTACAAACACTACCACACTTACACCTTCCTACACAGCGAATAGCACACAGACCTACACGCTCACGGTTTCTTCGGGTATTTGCAGTTCCACCGATAATGTTGTTGTAACGATGTTGCCTCAAAGTAACGCAACCATTAATGCTGCTGGCCCATATTGCGCAGATGTTGCACCTGTCGTATTAACTGCCGCTCAGACAGGGGGTGTTTGGAGTGGCCCCGGAATTACCAACACCGCAACAGGCGCTTTTAATCCGGCATTGGCTAACGTTGGCTCGAATACGATTACGTATTCTATTGCAGGATCTTGCCCGAGCACAGATTCACAAACGATTGTTATATATGCTGTTCCAGATGGAACCATTACCCCTGTCGGACCGTTTTGTCAATCAGCACTTCCGGTGACATTAACCGCGGCTTCAACTGGCGGAACCTGGAGTGGAACAGGAATAAACAACGCCTCAACAGGAAGTTTTGGTTCAAACACATTGGCTGCAAGTACGTATACCGTTACTTATAATACGGGCGGAAACTGTCCGCACAATTTCACTCAAACGATAGTTGTGAATGCAAATACAAACGCCACAATTAATTCCGCGGGTCCTTATTGCGCGGATGTTGCTCCAGTTGTTTTGACGGCAGCACAAACAGGTGGTGTTTGGAGTGGTCCGGGAATTACCAACACCGCAACAGGTGCATTCAATCCAGCATTGGCAACTGTTGGCCCAAACACGATTACTTATTCCATTGCGGGATCTTGCCCAAGTACAGATACGCAAACGATTGTTATTTACGCTGTTCCGGACGGAACAATCACTCCTGCTGGACCGTTTTGTCAATCTGCTCTTCCGGTCACATTAACTGCGGCAAGCACAGGTGGAACTTGGACAGGAACGGGAATTAATAACGCTTCGACTGGAAGTTTTGGATCAACAACACTAGCAGCGAACACCTACACTGTTACGTACAATACTGGAGGAAACTGTCCGCATAACTTCACTCAAACGATTGTTGTGAATGCGAATACGAACGCCACTATAAATGCTGCAGGTCCTTATTGTTCTGATGATCCTGCTGTTGTTTTGGTTGCAGCTCAAACAGGCGGAATCTGGAGCGGAACAGGGATTACCAACGGATCAACGGGAGCGTTTAATCCAGCTAACGCAAATACAGGCTCCAATATTATTACGTATTCGATTGGCGGACCGTGTCCGAGCACAGACACGCAAACCATAGTTGTGAATTCGCTTCCTGATGGAACTATTACACCGGCGGGACCTTTTTGCCAGTCTGATTTGCCGTTTACTCTGACAGCAGCAAGCCCGGGAGGAACATGGAGCGGAACGGGAATAAACAATGCTTCAACAGGAAGTTTTGGATCAACAACATTAGCGGCAAACACTTACACTGTCACTTATAATACTGGAGGAAACTGCGCTCAAATTTTCACACAGAACATAGTCGTTAATGCAAATACCAACGCAACAATTTCTGCAGCGGGACCTTATTGTGCAGATGTTGCACCGGTGGTTTTAACAGCAGCTCAAGCTGGGGGAGTTTGGAGTGGATCAGGAATTACCAATGCCTCAACTGGCGCATTCAATCCAGCATTAGCAACCGTTGGTTCAAATACAATTACTTATTCCATTGCGGGATCTTGCCCGAGTACAGATACGCAAACTATAGTTGTTTACTCCGTTCCGGATGGAACCATTACTCCTGCCGGTCCGTTTTGTCAATCAGATCTTCCGGTTACGTTAACCGCTGCTTCGACCGGCGGAACCTGGAGTGGAACAGGAATTAATAGCTCTTCAACCGGTAGTTTCGGTGCTACAACTCTTGCTGCAAACACCTATACGATCACATATAATACGGGTGGAAACTGCCCGCATAACTTCACACAAACGGTGGTGGTGAATGCAAATGTTGACGCAACAATTAGTCCTCAAGCTAATATTTGTGCCGACGCAGCTCCTATTACTTTTCAAGCGGCCAATCCAGGCGGTGTTTGGAGTGGAAATGGAATTACGAATACTGCAACGGGAGCATTTGATCCTTCAACAGTAGTACCTTCAACTCAAACCATAACCTACACCATTTCTGGAGCTTGCCCAGATACCGATACGCAGACAATTGAAGTTTATCCGGTTTACGACGGAACTATTACCCCTGTTGGACCGTTTTGTCAATCTGCACTTCCAATTACATTAACAGCCGCTTCAACAGGAGGAACATGGAGCGGTACAGGAATTAATAGCTCTTCAACGGGAAGCTTTGGTTCAACGACATTAGCTGGCAACACGTACAATGTTACTTATACAACGGCAGGAAACTGTCCGAGGATTTTCAACGGAACTGTAGTTGTAAATGCTAACGTAAATGCAACGATTTCCAATGTAGCGCCTTTGTGTGCTGATGTCGCACCGTTTAATTTAACGGCAGTAGACCCAGGCGGAACTTGGAGCGGAACGGGAATAATAGATGCGGTTGCTGGAACTTTTGATCCAAGTATAGCTGCCGGAAACCAAACAATTACATACTCCATTCCAGGATCTTGTCCAAGTTCGGATACGCAAGCTATTACAGTTTATCCGGTTTATGACGGAACTATTACCCCCGTTGGTCCGTTCTGTCAAGCAGACCTTCCAATAACGTTAACTGCCGCAAGTACCGGTGGAACCTGGAGTGGAACAGGTATCAATAGCGCTTCGGCAGGAACTTTTGGTTCTGCTTCTTTGGCTGCGAATTCGTACACAATTACCTATACAACCCAAGGAAACTGTTCACAGGCTAGCACGACTACGATTGTTGTAAATGCGAATGTAGATGCAACGATTTCAAATGTTTCCGACCTGTGCAATGACGCTCCTGCAATTAATTTAACAGCAGCAGATGCCGGAGGAACTTGGAGTGGACAAGGTGTTAATGCATCAGGAACTTTCACCCCGAATTCAGTTACTCCTGGTACTTATACCATTACTTATTCAATAGGTGGTGCTTGCCCAGATACAGACACCCAAAATGTTGTTGTATTGCCAGTTCCAGATGGAACTATAACTCCAGCAGGACCATTTTGTCAAAGTGCATTACCGCAAACACTTGTCGCTGCAAGCGCGGGTGGAACATGGAGCGGCACAGGAATTACGAGTGCAGCAACAGGTTCGTTCGGAGCAACAAACACACCTGCGGGTAACTATTCAATTACTTACACAACACCGGGTGCATGTTCTCATTCTTTTAATCAAGTTGTTCAAGTTATTGAAAATCTAAATGCGACAATTGCTTCAGCGGGTCCATTTTGTGAGAATGCTGCGCCATTCACACTTACCGCGGCAAGTCCAGGAGGAGTTTGGAGTGGCACAGGTGCAATTACAGCCGGTGGTCAAATCGCTCCGAGCACACTGGGTGCCGGAACATTTACCTTCAATTACAACTTAAATAACAGTGGTTGTTTAAGCAGTGACAATGTTCAAGTAACAGTAAATGCATTGCCTCAACCAAGTTTTACCGCGAGCACAACAAACGGTTGTTCCCCACTTTCAGTGACGTTTACGAATACTTCGAATCCTTTGGGAAGTAGTTGTGTTTGGTATGTAAACGGCTCACCTGCAGGTAATGGAAATACTCACTCCGAAACATTCATGGGCAGTGCTTGTGAGGACATTGGAATAATGATTACCGATGCAGCGGGTTGTAGCCAGAGCATTACAATGACAGATTTAGTTTGTGTTAATCCTAACCCGTCTGCATCGTTCTCATGGTCACCTATTGAACCTATGCTAGGAGGAACAGTTGCGTTTGAGAACACCTCTATAGGCGGAACTACATACACTTGGGATATTAATGGCCAAGGGGCGACAGGTGAGAGTGTTACCTACAACGTTCCTGCAGCTACTGACGGACAATTTACCGCCTGTTTAGAGGTTGTGGGCCCAGGAGGTTGCATGGATGCGCAGTGCTACACTGTTATCGTGAGTACCGAGTCTTACATCTTCGTTCCCAATTCATTTACACCGGATGCAGATGGCACTAACGATGTTTTTGGTCCAACGATAGTGGGATTAACCAAGGATTACAGATACACCTTCAGAGTTTATGACCGATGGGGAGATGTTATTTTCGAAACCAATGATCCAAGTGATGTTTGGACCGGAAATGTTCATGACGGCGGGTACTACGCTCAGGCAGACGCTTACGTTTATGAAATTATCCTTCAATTAAGAGCTGGTGAGCCCCCATTTAGAAAGGTTGGATCCATTGTTTTAATTCGCTAAAAAATTCACGAAACGAATTTCGGAGAGCTCGCAACTATTTTGTACTTTTGTTAGTCTACTGTTCATAACGGAGAAATCCGTTGTGGCAGACCTAACTTACTAAGCCGTGAAAAAATATTTATTTACTGTAATTACAGTTCTATGTTTTGTCTTTCTTGCGAAAGCTCAACCAGGACCATCAACATATACGTTAAATCCCCAGCCAGTTAACGGTCAATATTCAACAGGTACTGTTGTTACCATGTGCTATACCATGACTGGTTTTGGTGGTTGCGGCACTGCTGAATGGTTTGAGGGTTTTGATTTAGACTTAGGTCCGGGTTGGGTAAATGTAACCCCAGTAACGGCGCCAGCAGATTGCGGAGGAGCAGCAGGGGGTGGACAAGGTTGGATTTATTTAACAACGAACAACACAGCGGTTGGACCCGTTGGTCCAGGATATTTTTATGAAGGGCCTACAGGACCTATTGACGGAAACCCATCGAATGACTGGGGTGACGCAGGAAACTGTACCTGGAGCTTTTGTGTTAACTTGACAGTAGCAAATACCGCCACTGCTGGTACCCTAGGCGTTACCGTAAATGCCGCGTCAGATGGTTACTGGGGAAGTTGGGGTGGAAATGGTTGTGATTACGCAACACCAAGCACTGTACTTCCTCCCTCGACATCTATATCGGGGGTTCCGCTTTGCGCTGTTACAGCAACAAGTTCAACCACTAGCGTCAATCATTGTGCAGGAGCACCTGTAACTTTAACAGCATCTAACGCACAAGGCGCTACCAATTACACCTGGACTGGACCTAATGGTTATACGGCTACTGGCCAATCCGTAACGATTCCTGCTGCGCAAGTAGCAAGTGCTGGTGTTTATACTGTAACCGCGACAGGCGCAGCAACGTGTTCAGGATCTACTACCGTAGTGATTAATCCAGTGCCACAGCTTAACGCATCCTCAAACGGACCCGTTTGTGTTTGTAATCCATTAACATTAACTTCAGGCTTGACAGCAGCTCCAGGATTGCTCGTTGCATGGACCGGACCAGGTTATGCAGCACTTAATGCGAATCCGACGATTGCTTGCCCACAAGTAACAAATAGCGGAACTTATACGTGCACGGCATTGCAAGCAGGCTGTCAATCGCAACAAACTGTAACGGTATTGGTTAGTCCAACACCAACTGCGGTAGTTAGTCCAGGAGGGACATACAGTGTATGTGCCGGTGCAACGATACCAACACAAACAATCACCGGAACACCTGTTAACGCTGCTTTGAATTGGACCAATACTCAACCAGGTATTGGCATTGCTGCCACGGGCTCAGGAACAATTCCTTCATTTACTGCAGTAAATAACACGGCATCGTCAATTACATCTGTTATCACTGTTACCCCAACATTGGGAACATGCACAGGAACACCAAGTACCATAAACATTACTGTCGGTCCAAGTCCAACCATTATTGAACCGGTTTCTAATCTATACTGCGACGGAGCTACTTTTGCAGGAGTAGATTGGGGAGCAACACCCTCAAGTACAGTTGTCGATTGGACAAACGATAACACCGCTTCAGGTCTTCCAGGATCTGGACAAGGCAATATTGGTAGTTTTGTTCTGAACAATCCAACATTATCACAAGCTCTTTCAACATTTACCGCAACGCCTTCTGTGGGAACGTGTATTGGCGCACCGGTTACTTTCACAGTTACGGTTGCGGGTAATGGCGATGCTACGATTACAGATATTGGTCCGTTGTGTTCAGATGTTGGTCAACAATTGATTATTGCTGCCGATCCAACAGGGACATGGACTGGCGACGGTATTGTTAGTACGGCGGGTAATACTTCTGTTTTTGACCCTATTGTAGCTGGACCTGGCGTTCATTCGATTTACTATAGTATTCCTGGCCAATGTGGTGGAACAGATGGAACTCAAATCGAAGTATTGAATGTGCCAGCAGCTTTTGCTGGACTTGACTTTAGTATTTGCGCAGGTGTTGACTCTGTTATGGTAGGTTCGTTTACGAATTCGAATACAGGAACGGAGCAATACACCTGGTCTCCGGCTTTAAATTTGAGTAGTACAACAATTTCTTCTCCAACTCTTACGGCAGTTTCAACACAAACGTACACACTTACAGTGAATTCCGGTATTTGTGCATCGAGTGACGATGTTGTTGTAACGGTTGTTCCGCAAAGTGATGCAACCATTAATGCCTCAGGTCCTTATTGCGCAGATGCAGCAGCGGTACAGTTAACGTCAGTGGAAACAGGCGGAACGTGGTCAGGAACCGGAATTACGAACTCTGCAAACGGGACATTCGATCCTGCCGTAGCAACGGCAACACCTGGAACCTACACTGTAACTCATTCAATTGGCGGATTCTGCCCATCAACAGATACGGAAGACTTCATTGTTTGGTCTGTACCCGATGGAACAATTACACCCGCAGGACCCTTTTGCCAATCTGCTCTTCCAATTACATTAACATCGGCTAGCCCTGGTGGAACTTGGAGTGGAACAGGCATAAACAATGCTGTTTCGGGAAGTTTCGGAAGTGCCACAACAGCAGCGAATTCTTATGTAATCAACTACAATACGGGTGGAAACTGTCCGCATGATTTTACAACTACAGTAGTCGTTAATGCAAACTCTGACGCCACAATAAATGTACCTGCTGATATATGCAATGATGCACCAGCAGTAACTTTAACAGCTGCACAAGCAGGTGGAACTTGGTCAGGGTCGGGAATTACCGCAGGCGGAAGTTTTAACCCGGTTGGATTAACGCCTGGACCATACACCATGACCTACTCTATTGGTGGCGTTTGTCCAGACTCAGACAATCAAGATATTGTTGTTTTAGCTGTTCCAGACGGAACAATAACACCAGCAGGTCCATTTTGTCAAGATGCTTTACCGCAAACGCTAACAGCAGCAACACCTGGTGGAACTTGGGGAGGCACAGGAATTACGAGTGCAACAAATGGAACCTTTGGAATTGCTTCAACGCCAGCAGCAAACTACCCAATCACCTATACCACTTCGGGTGTGTGTCCGCACACGTTCAATACAACAGTTCAGGTAATTGGAAACCTCAATGCTACAATAGCTGCGGCTGGACCATTCTGCGAGAACGCTGCAGCTCAGACGTTGACTGCTGCAAACCCAGGGGGTGTTTGGACTGTAACAGGAACAGGAGCTATTACAGCAGGAGGACAAATTTCTCCAACAACGCTTGGTGCGGGTACTTATACTTTTAATTACAACATCAATAACAGTGGTTGCTTGAGCAGCGATGATATTCAGGTTGTTATTAACCCAATGCCTGTTCCAAGTTTTACTGCAAGCACAACAACAGGATGTTCGCCGTTATCGGTGAGTTTCAACAACACATCGAATCCAATTGGAAGTAGTTGTGTGTGGTACTTAGACGGAGCTCCTGCAGGAAGCGGAAACACATTCAGCAATTTGTTTACGGGAAATTCATGTTACGATATTGGAATTATGGTTACCGATGCAGCAGGCTGCAGTGCCACTGTTACTCAAAACGATATTGTTTGTGCAGTCTCAAATCCGTCTGCATCGTTCAGTTGGTCGCCAGTAGAACCCACTTCAGGAAGTACTGTGTTTTTCGATAATCAGTCCTTAGGCGGGGTAACTTATTCATGGGATATTAATGGTGAAACGTATACATCCGAGGATGTTTCATTTCCAATTTCAGGAAATGTGGGTGAGACGTTTCAAGCTTGCTTAGATGTAGTTGGAGCTGGCGGGTGCATGGATGCTCAGTGTTATACAGTAAGTGTAAGTTCGAGTTCTTACGTTTACGTTCCAAATTCCTTCACGCCAGATGGAGATGGTCACAACGATATCTTTGCTCCTGTTGTTACAGGTTTAACAAGCACCTCGAGATACAGTTTCAACGTATACGATCGTTGGGGAGATTTAATTTTCGAAACTCACGATCCGAAAGCAGTTTGGATTGGTGATGTGAATGGAGGAACACACTTCGCTGAAGACGGAGCTTACGTTTACGAAATAAAAATTCAGTTTAGTTCTGGACAAGAACCATTCAAGAGAATGGGAACTGTTGTTCTGGTTCGTTAACGAATAAGACTTATAAAACCATTGAATTCACGAGCTTCGCCGCTCGTGAATTTTGCTTTTATAGTGTAGCAATAGATTCCATCGGGTGCATAATAGCTGCCATTTCTAACTTCTCCGAGCCATGGTGTATTTGGATTTGTGCTTGAAAAAATCAGTTCCCCCCATCGATTAAAAACCTGAGTTTCAACTTCTGTCCATCCATTTATTTCCGGAAACCAATTATCGTTGATTCCATCGTTGTTTGGCGTGAAGGAATTCGGAACATAAACATAGATGTTGCAATCATCGAACACCATGTTCCATTGTCTGGAAACAGATTCACACATGTTTGAAACGGTTACAGAATAATTTCCTGATTCAGAAAATTGATTTGTTGGGAGCTCAGTTCCATCGAACCACAAAAAGTACTCTGCTGTTGGAGAAGAGGCTGTTAATGTTATCGTGTCGCCTTGACAGTAGGTGTAAGTATTTCCTATTGGAATAACAATTGGATTTAAAAATGTTACTACAATTGAATCGACAACGGTGCACACGCCGTCTGAATAAGAAGCAACAACCAACCCCGGATTATTGATTGTATGAGTTGAAGAAAGAACCGAAGAGTTCCACGTGATTGGAACATTAAACGAATATGTCAAACTAGCACCTGTGCAAAGCGTGGTATCTGCACCTAGGTCTATTAATGGCGGCGAAACAACTGTTGCGAACGCACTGTCATACATTGGACAGCCCAGATAGAAATAAGTTCCGTATAACATCCCTGAAGAGGTAACAGGAATTGAATTGCTCGTGCTTCCGTCTCCCCATAATACGCTTTGACTTGTTGTGTAAGAATAAGGTACGTCGCCACAGATTGTTGTGTCTGGACCTAGACTCCAGGGAGGTAGGGTTATTGTTGAAACGTTTACAACGTCTGTTATTGAACAACCATTGAGTGTTGCGGTTACTTGGAAGTTTCCTGAATTTTGAACGTTATAATTTGCAGAAGCAGGTCCGTTGAGCCATTGCACGGAATCAAAATTCCCGGTTGCTAAAAGAGTAGCGGTTCCCCCAGGGCAGATAACAGTATCTGCGCCTGCGGAAACCGAAACAGCTAATGGAGAAACAACAAAATCGAAAGAACCCGTGGCGGTATTTCCGCAGGCATCCGTAACATAACCGGCGAGGTCGGAAATAGATAAAGAATAATTTCCGGCAGGGAGATTTCCTAATGTTGGAATAAGCGTAACAGAAGGATTTCCGGGAGAATTCGGTGCAGGTAGTTGAATGGTATTTATAGTTACATTTCCGGATGGCCCTGTTAATTGAAAGTCGACGGGCTGAATAGAGGTAGTTACAATATTTTCGTCGAATTCAACAATGACCCCAGGGTTATTGCAGTCTGTGGAGACGTTGAGAATTGTTGGGTTGACATTATCATACAAAGAGGCTGTGGAGTTGGAAAAATCTATGGTGTAACCACTTGTGCTGTTCGACCAATTCATAACAACCAAAGCATAGGTTTGTCCTGCAGCAACGTTCAAGTCTGCATTGAACGCTGGGCCACTGAGGTCTCCTGGACCGTTAGAGTTTCCTGTTCCTCCGTTTGCTGTAGAAATACCTGTGGGACCAGACCCAAAAAAGAGTCCGTAAGAATTGCAGCTTACTTCGGGTGAAGTTCCATTCATTATTCCCGCGCAACCGTTATTGGTTATGTTGAACATACCCCAATCGTAATCGTCGTCTATATTGGCGGGGTTTAAAACAAACCCCATATTTCCAGATTGGGTGACAGTGAATGTATACCACATGGAACTTGTTTCTGCGCCATTGTTGCATGCACCAGTGGGTTCGAAAATATTACCGTAGGTAGAGGTGGCGTTAGCTTCGGTGTACACATCTTCACACAACTGCGTTGCTCCATTGCAATCGCTCACACTTTGGCTAAATGTGTTCGCAACAAGGCATAAGCAAAAGAAAAGTGCAGACCAGAATTTCATTCAAATCAGTTAAGGCGGTTATGCAATTTACTGTTTTTTTGAATGGGTTGTTATTGCGATTCAATTAAAACGAAACAAACTCTGCGATTTTATTGTATTCAATTTGAATGGAATTGCTTTTGCCTTCTGTCAATTTTAGCAAATATTCAACAGGTTCCATTACAGGTTCGTCTGAAAGATCGAAACAACCGAAGTGCATGGGAATCATTTTTTTGGCACGCATTTCTTCCGCCGCTCGAAGTGCATCTTTTGGAGAAATGTGATTTTGTTTCATGAACCATTCGGGCTGATACGCGCCAATTCCGATAATGCAATAATCTATATTGAAATAGTCTCCGACTTCTTTTAGGTGTGTGTTATAACCGGTATCACCGCTAAAATATATGGTGATGTTTTCTGATTGAATGACAAACGCTCCCCAAAGGTGTTCGTTGTAATCGAAAAGCCCGCGCTTCGACCAGTGCTGTGACGGTAAGAAGGAGATGGTAAGATTGTTTTTCAAAGTTGAAAATACTTGATACCAGCCAGCTTCTTCTATGTTTTTATGTCCCGTTAAGCTACGAATTAACCAACCCATTTTAAGTCCGGTCAAAATTTTAGCGGCCCGAGATTTTTTAAGAATGCCTTTAAGTGTTTTTCCGCTCAGATGATCGCGGTGGTTGTGACTTAAAAGGATGTAATCTATTTCAGGCAATTCGTTTATTTGGAAAGGAAGCGAGGTATATCTTTTATGGAAAGGAGATAGCTTTTCAAAAACGGGGTCGGTAATGATGTTTATTCCATTAATTCGAATAAAAAAGCACGCGTGTCCCAACCAGACCATTCCATCTTCATTTCCTTTTAACCAACGGAAATCTGAAGAAATTTCGGGACCCTTCATTCCCATTTTTTTTTCAGCTTGAAATGGATTCGTCGAGCGTTTCCATGTCATTACATCTTTGAATTTCGGTTCAAATTGTGAGTGGAAATTCATGAAACGACCTGAGGCATCGAGTGGGGTTTTAACCTCAATAAAATCGGGATGGATATACTTCAGCGCAGGGTTTTCAATCTTCTTCATAAAAAGCAAACAAAGTAACGCAAGAAACGTTCTTGGAAAAAGAAAAAGGGCCGACGAATCGGCCCTCTTCCACATAAAATTAAAAGTCTTATTGCTTAACGAAACGTGTGTTACTTGTTCCTTTAGCATTTTGGTATTGCACTTCGTACACTCCGTTTGCAAGATCAGAAACGCTCATTTTTGTTGTTCCGTTGTTGAAGTTGTTGATCGAACGCACCAATTGTCCGTTGGCATTGAAAATGCGAATAACTCCATTTTCGTTTGCAGGAAGTTGAATGTTCAGTTCAGAAGTTGTTGGGTTTGGGAAAACACTGAAAGTAGTTTTTGCCAATGCACCTTCTTGAACGCCAACAAGATCAAGGCTTACACAAACATAGATTTGATCGTTGTCTGTAACCGGATCAGCTGCTGCTTCTGGCTGAACGTGAATTCCTGGCTCTAGATCGCGTTGAACGATCAAGTGAATTTTATCTCCGTATGCGAAAGGCGCCATTGAGGCGTAAACATACTCGTAACCATCTTCAGCGATATCTGGAGTAATGTCTGCAGGAGCAGTCCATGTTGCACCTCCGTCTGTTGATTTAACTGCGTAGATGTGTCGCAGGTATTCTGCGCCATTGAAGAACGCTTCGTTAACGGCTTGATAAGAGCAGAATACTGTTCCATCGGCCGCTTGTGCAAGTTGCGGGTGAGAAGCGATACCGCTATTTCCGTATTGTCCAACTTCTGTTGTTGCAGCTGGAATTGTTGGATCGTTATCCGGAGAAACACCGATTTCAAGAACTTGTGTAGCGGGATCTACCATGTTTTCGTTCCAGTAAGCTATGCTACCCGCTAATGGGAAATAGCTGTAAACAGAATCGATAACACCAAGATCGTCTGTATAAGACATTGTTCCGAAAGTTGCGTGAGTTAAGCCATTTGCATCAATGAAGATTGCGCCTGCTCCGTCAGAAGAAACGATGGTGTCTTGAATTCCATCTAGCCCAACATCTGTTCCCATATCTACAACGTAGTGATCAATTGGGAAATCCCAAATTGTGCTGCGTGTCCAAGTGGTACCATTGTCATTTGAAATCCAAGCATAAGAGTCTTGAAGATCTCCGAAAGCTGCAATAGCAACTTTGTTTCCACGTGCGTGAATAGCGTAGATATCTGCTGAAAAGGCACTTACCAAAGAAGTGTCTTCTTCACCAGGAAGTAAGATTTCCGTTTGGTCCCAAGTTGCTCCACCGTCGGTAGAACGGTTGTAAAGAATTGGAGAAGTCATTCCATTGGTATAAACACCAGCGTTAGGGTCTGCAACGCAAATCATGTGAATGCTGTTTCCGTCTGCACCGCCTGTTACTGCACGTGGCCAAAACATTGCAAATCCAGAAGGTGTTGGAACCATTGAGTTTACCCAAGTTCCTGAGCCAATGGTAGGTCGCGTCCAAACCTTGATTCCACCGGTTCCGCTGTGGTTCATCAATACTTCAGAACCATTTGCTGGATGCATAAGTGAAGTCCAACCGGTACGCATGCTTTCAACGCGTTGTGTAATATCGTCTTGCCAAACGCCAGCTGTGCGGTAGTTGTAACCTGTTCCGCGATCAGGATAGGTGTCGGTAGCATTTGTTGCACTGAAAGTGAAACATGCTGCAACTCCTGCGTCGTCTGCTATAATTCTGTTTTGAACACTGTTGTTCGTTTGTAAATCGTAGATAGAAGTTCCTACGTACTCTTCCACTTGAACCATGCTCTTCGAAGAATTGGCGTAAGGAGCCTTTGATTGCTGCGAAACAGGATTACCAACGGTTGTGTTGGTGTAGGGATTGAATTTTGCTGCCTTGTTTTGTGAGGCAGTCAGTTTGGTTGGAATTTGCTGAGCGCTTGCGCTGAAAGCAACTCCCATAGCCAATGCAAAGTATAGTCTTTTCATAATAGTGGTTTAGATTAGCGAACTAATTTAGCAAAAATTGGTTTCAATCTAGGAAATAGAGAAAAAAAATATGAAAGCGATTATTATCAATATTGGAGATGAGTTGTTGATTGGACAAACGATTAACACCAACGCGGCTTGGATGGGGCAATACCTTAACAGTTTCGGAATAGAAGTTGAATCGACCCACTGCATTTCAGATAAGGGTTTTGTTATTTACAATGAGATTGATGTTGCTTTGTACAGGGCTGACTTGGTTGTTGTAACTGGCGGATTAGGCCCCACGAAAGACGACATTACTAAGCATACACTCTGTGAACTTTTTCAGACAGAGTTGGTCATGCACGAACCAAGTTATCTGCGAGTGAAAGCGTTTTTTGAATCACGTGGACTTCCATTTTTAAAGGTGAATGAGCAACAAGCTTTAGTGCCAGAGGCTTGCACGGTCTTGGAGAATATGGTAGGAACGGCCAACGGAATGTGGTTTGAAAGAAATGGACATGTTTGTGTTTCTCTGCCTGGTGTTCCTTTTGAGATGCAGTATTTGATGGAACATGAGGTGGTGCCACGAATTCAAAAAAAATTCGAACTACCTAAGATTGTACACAGAACAGTATTAACGCAGGGTGTAGGTGAGAGTTTTTTGGCTGATATTCTAACCAGTTGGGAAAATTCCCTAGCTGAGGAAGACATACATTTAGCTTACCTGCCTTCGCCGGGAATGGTGAAGTTGAGAATGTCTATTTACGGCGGTGCGGAAGAAGCTGTTTTGCGTGAGAGAATTGAAAGAAAGGAGGCGGAGTTGCATCTCCTGATTGGTGAGTTCATTTATGGATATGAAAAGGAAACGCTTCAGAGTGTTTTAGTACAGAGGTTGAAATTAAGTGGGAAGACAGTAAGCTTTGCCGAAAGCTGCACGGGTGGAATGATGGCGCAGAAACTAACAGATGTTTCAGGCGCTAGTCAAGTCTTTCAAGCGGGTTGGGTGGTTTATCATGCCGCTTCGAAATCGAAAGAATTGGGTGTTGATGCAGCCGTAATTTCCAAATACGGCGAAATTAGCGGCGAGGTTGCTACCGCAATGGCTGAATGCGCAAGACTTAAATCAGGTAGCGATTTTGCTTTGTCTTCAACAGGTTGGGCAGGCCCAGATGGTGGCAATGAGATACACGGTGTCGGAACTATTTTCGTGGCTTTATCTTCGGAAAAAGGAACGATTGTTAAAAAGTTGAAGTTTGGTAAGAACCGCATTCGCAATCGGGAAATGGCGTCAGATGCGGCTTTTATGCTTTTAATCAAAGAAATTCAGAAGTAAAAATTGGATTTATTAAAAAAGCGCGTATATTTGCACCCCTTTATTCACAAAAACTCATTCTTATGCCACGCATTTGTCAAATTACTGGAAAGAAGACTATAACTGGAAACCGCGTTTCCCATTCAAATATCAAAACACGTAGAAAGTTCTATCCAAACTTGCAGTACAAGCGTTTTTGGTTGGCTGAAGAAAGCCGTTGGGTTGAATTGCGTGTTACTCCGAAAGGAATGAAAACCATTAACAAAATTGGTTTGGCTGCTGCAATGAAAAGAGCAAAAGAAAACGGAATCGGATAATATTTTTTATATCGAAATTGAAAAAGGTTGAGTGCGCTCAACCTTTTTTGTTGTACACTCTTTAATTTCTCTTAATTTCCTTATATTTGCAACCCTTAAATTGTGTTGACCAATATTGAATTTACATGCAAAATAGATCGCTACTCTGGATTTTCATTATCCTACTAACCCTTTCAGTTGCCTACCTTCTGTCGTTCAGCTTTATCTCGAAGAGCTACGAAAATGTAGTGTTTCAAGCCGTTGAAGAGTCTATTACTGACGATTTAGTTAAAGGAGAATTGTTGAAGAATTACGGTGACACAATGGTTGTTGCTGATTCTCTTCGTGGACCTGGATTTGAAGCATACCGCGACAGTATTATTTCTATGCGCAGCGGAAGCGTTGATGCTTTTGTGAAAGCAAACTTCGACGAAAAGAGAGAAGCATTATTCACTTCGAAATACAACAAAGCTCTTCGCGACAGTGCAGATGCTGTGGCTTTCCCGCTAATGGGATACAGCTACAGTTATTTGAAATCACATGAGTTGGCTTTGGGTCTTGACTTAAAGGGTGGTATGAGTGTTACCCTTGAGGTTAGTATTCCTGATTTGGTTTTGTCGTTGAGTGATTACAGCACAGATCCAACATTCTTGGCTACCATTGATAACGCTCAAAAAGCTCAATTGAATAGCACTTCTGATTTCTTAACCTTGTTTGAGGAAGAGTGGAAGAAAAGCGGTCAACAGGGACAATTGTGGAGAAAATTCAGCAATCAAACCAATCAAGATAAGTTCAAGCCGAACATGTCTGATGAGGATGTAATTAAAGCTTTGCGCAAAGAGGCGAACGACGCCATTGACAATACAGAAAACATCATTCGCAAGCGTATTGACCAATTTGGTGTGACTTCACCAAACGTTCAAAAGCAATCTTTGACTAGCCGTATTGTTGTTGAATTGCCGGGTGTTACAGATCAAGAGCGTGTTCGTAAGAACTTGAAGAGTACAGCGAACCTTGAGTTTTGGAATACGTATTTCCTTGGTGAAATTGCCAAACCACTTCAAGATTTGAACGATGCTTTTGGCAAAATGAAAGCGCCGGAACTTTTTGCTGGTGTTCCCGATTCTGCGGGTAACCCTGGCCCTCCTAAGCCGAACGATCAGTTAACGGAAGACGAAAAGTTAAAGAAAAATCCTTTGTTTGCTCTGCTTCAACCAAACGGATCTCAAACACCTTCTTCAATAGTTGGTTATGCTAAAGTTGGTGATACCGAGGCAATAGATTTAATGTTGAATTCTGAGACAGCGAAAGCATTGTTCCCAAGAGATTTGAGACTTCTTTGGGGTGCAAAACCTGAAAAAGGAGTGGTTGTTTTATATGCAATTAAAGCAGATGAATTGAACGGTCGTGCTCCATTGGATGGAAAGTCTATTGTTGACGCTCGTCAAGACTTCGATCCAATTAAAGGCGGTGTTGTGGTTGAAATGACTATGAGTCCAGATGTTGGAGCTCCGAAGTGGAAAGAAATGACTGCGAAGAACGCAGCAGATAACAACAGAGCGGTGGCAGTGGTTATGGATAACCTGGTTTATTCTGCACCATCTGTAAACGAAGAAATTCCAAACGGAAAATCAGTAATCACTTTTGGTTCTGGTGATAACCGCGATAAGCAAATTTTAGAAGCGAAAGACTTAGCTGGATTGTTGAAAGCAGGATCTCTTCCAGCTCCTGCGAAGATTATTGATGAAGTGGTTGTTGGACCAAGTCTTGGTGACGAAAACATTAAGGCTGGAGTTTGGTCTTTTGTTGCAGCGTTCATTGTGATTCTACTTTACATGATGTTCTACTACGCTTGGGCGGGTTGGGCAGCAAACGTTGCATTGGTTGCGAACTTGTTCTTCTTGATTGGAGCGCTTGTGTCGTTGGGTGGAACCTTGACTCTTCCTGGTATCGCGGGTATCGTGTTAACCATGGGTATGGCAGTTGATGCGAACGTATTGATATATGAGCGTGTGAAAGAGGAGTTGCGTTTAGGCAAGCCCGTTTCTGTGGCGATGCTTGACGGATTTAAGAAAGCTCTTGGCGCGATCATCGATGGTAACGCAACAACATTGATCTCTGGATTGGTATTGTTGGTAGTTGGAACCGGTCCTATGAAAGGTTTCGCAACAACATTGATCATTGGTATTTTCACCACCTTGTTCACTGCAATTGTTATCTCACGTTTGATTCTTTACAAGCGTTTAGACAGCAAAAAAGAAATTACGTTCTACAGTAACATTACTAAGAACTGGTTCACGAAAATGAACTATGACTTCGTAACGAAACGTTTCTTGTACTACGGAATTTCAGCAACCATCTTAATTGCAGGTGCAGTTTCTTGGTCTACTCGCGGGTTTAACATGGGTGTTGACTTTGTTGGTGGAACGTCGTTCAAGGTGAAGTATGAGCAACAAGTTGATCCGGAGGCAGTGCGTAGCGCTCTTTCAGCAGCATTGGTTGAAAATGGAAATTCAGCAGCAAGCACGGTTCAAGCGATTGGTACAGCTGGTAACGAATTGAAGATTACAACGAACTACTTGATTAACGACAATTCAAACGACGTTGCTCAACGCGTGCAAACTGACGTTGACAATGCTTTAGGAAAAGTTGGAAAGCACGAGATTACGACTTCCTACAAAGTAGACGCTTCTATGAGCGATGACTTTAGAGCAGAAGCTATTTGGGCGGCAATTCTTACGTTGTTGTTAGTGGGTATATACGTAGTATTCCGCTTCCGTAAAATTGACTTTGCCATTGGTGCATCTGTAGCCTTGTTGCACGATGCGTTAATGGTAATCTGTGCATTCACGTTGTTGAACGGAATTGTTCCTTTCACCTTGGAAGTGAATCAAAACTTCGTAGCGGCAATCTTGACTATCATCGGTTACTCTATTAATGACACCGTTGTAATCTTTGACCGTATTCGTGAGTACTTCCGTGAGCGTCGTAATCCTGAATTGAAGTCTACTATCAACGATGCGTTGAATAGCACATTGGGTCGTTCAATCAATACGTCAATGACTGTATTGTTGACCTTAGGCGTTATGTTCATCTTCGGTAGTGATGACATTCGCGGATTCGTATTCGCTATGATTATTGGTGTAATTAGCGGGGTTTATTCTACCTTGTTCATTGCTACTCCGATTGTAGTAGATATGCGTAAAATGTTTGGAAAGAAAGAAGCGAAATAATTTCGCCCTAAGAATACTTTGAAAGTGCCGGGAATTTCCCGGCATTTTTCTTTGAATGAAGTTGAACAAGCTTACCTTTGCGCCATGAGTACCGGCGAGATATTAATGATTCTGTTTATTTATCTTTTGCTTTTCGGAGCGAAAGGGGTACCGTCTATTGCACGAACATTGGGTAAAACCATGTATCAGTTTCGCAACGCTGCTAAAGATGTTCAAGATGAAATATTGAAGAGTGCCGATGATATGCGAAAGCAAGCGCGTGCCGAAGTTTCGTTAGATCAATTAATGAATGAAGAAGAGCCAAAGCCTTCAATTCGTCCTGCCCCTCCTATTGCCCCTGCAGTTCAGCCAGAAACAAAAATAATTCCTGCCGATGATGTTCAGTCAGGAGGAACTGTTTAGTTCAAACGGAGAAGCGCTTATTCTTCATCACAACGTTTTCAATTCTTTTTCCATTCAAGATTTTCTTTCATTGCCTTGGCAACAAAACACCATTCGCGTATTTGGTAAAGAGCATTTAGAGCCTCGTTTAACGTGCTATTTCGGACCCGCTTATTCTTATTCGAATGTGCATTGGAAAGCGAATGAACTTCCGCCGATTCTTTTCCAACTAAAAAAGGAAATTGAACATTTAGCGCAAGCTGAATTTAATGCGGTCAGATCGGAAGAGCACACGTCTGAAC
>CALCNZ010000008.1 GCA_937897625.1 uncultured Flavobacteriales bacterium | reverse complement strand
ATATCTCCTTTCAACTTATCAATCTTATCGCGAAGAATCATTTTCTCTCTGCTCAAACCTTTGTCGCCTGTAGACTTGATGGTTTCAATGCGCGATTTGTAGCGGGTCATGTCGGCTTCTTTGCGGTCGGCATTCAACTTACCATACTTATCGTCGAAGGCAGCCTTGTGGCGCGCTTGCATTTTTGCGTAGTGCTCACGCGGAACATGTCCAAGCGCCTGCCAACGTTCATTGAACAAACGCAACATAGCAAGATCTTCATTTTTATTTCCTGAAAGAGGAGTGTTCTCAATTTCAGTAAGCAACGCTTCTTTCAAACGCAAGTTCTCTTCTTGCATTCCTGTTAACTCTCCGAAGTGTTCTTTCTTTCTTTGGAAGAATACATCGCAAGCCGAACGGAAACGTTGCCAAAGCTTTTGCTCTTCTTTCGGATCAGCACCGCCAACTTGTTTCCACTTGTCTTGAAGTTTCTTAATTCCTTCAGTAGCTGTTTTCCAATCGGTGCTTTCCTGAAGCGCTTTCGCTTCGTTGATGATAGTCTCTTTCGCTTTTTTATTTTTCTCGTAAACTTCTTTACGAGATTCGAAGTAGCTACCACGCTTGGTAAAGAACAAATCGCAAAGACCTCTGAACTCTTGCCAAATCTCTTCGTTCTCTTTTTTCTTCACCCAACCAATGGTCTTCCATTCTTCTTGAAGCTTCAATACTTCTTCTGTCCACTTATTCCAACTGTTGCTCTGAGAAAGATCCAACTCTAGAATCTCTTTCATACGCTGAATAAGAACAGTTTTCTTCGCTAAATTCTCATTGCTACTCGCACTCAAGGAATCGTAATGCGCTTGAATGCGCTCTTGTTCAACGCGAAGAATTCCGAAAAAATCGTCACCCATTTTTTGGAAAGTCTCTTTTGGAGAAGGTCCAATAAGCATCCACTCGCGTTGAAGTTTTCTAACTTCAACTTCCAACTCATTAATTGATTCGATAGCCGATAGTCCATTGGCTAATTCCATTAACTCTTCCTTCAACTTGTGGTTCACTTTTAAATCGTTCGCCTGAAGTTCTTTGTAGATGTTAATGTGATAGAAAAAATCCTGATTCGCTTTGTGCCAACGATCAATTAACGCCGGGTATTTGTCGCCTGGAACATCTCCAGTATTATCCCAATAATCTTTTATTTCTTTTTGAAGTGAAAAAGCTTTTCCAATGTTTTCTTCGTTCTTGGAAAGTCGCTCCATGCGATCACACAAGTCAGATTTTATTTCGAAGTTTCTTGAACGTTCCTGTGCCAAGGCTTTTCCCGCTACTTGAATTTTGTCTTCGTATTCTTTTAAAAGTTCTTGAAGAGAACCTTCCAACTCATGCGGGGTGTATACAAAATCGGCTTCTGCACTTTCTGCATTTTCAGCTTTGAATTGTTCCCATTGCAACTGACGCTCTTTCACGCTTTCAGCTTTCCAGTTACTGCGAATGTTTTTGACTTGATCACGCACCAACATAATGTCTTCAGCTTGAAGTAAGTCGCGCAACTGGCTTATTAATTCCTCTTTCATTTTTCTATCTTCGATTCTCTCACAAATTTAGCACAGAATTTTCATAATTCCTTCGAACAATTCACGCAGAGCAAAGTATTCTTTCTAATTTCGGAAAATGCAAAACGAAGCGCCAATAGACATTGCAAAATGCCGATTGAAAATTCAACGGTACTGCGATAAAGCAGAGCGTGCACCCTTCGATGTAGAAAAAAAATTAGTCCAATACGGGGTTTGGCAAAACGATAGACAAGTTTTAATGGCCGAACTTATTTCGCTCAACCTATTAAATGAATCGCGCTTCGCTTCCGCATTTGCTCACGATCATTTTGAATTCCGAAAGTGGAGCAAACGAAAAATAGAGTTGCACCTCAAGGCGAAACGCGTCTCTCCTCGGAACATTCAAGATGCAATTCGAAATCTGCCGAATGAAGGAGACACTCTTCAAATTCGAGCGCTGCTTCCTTCCCTTCAAAAAAAATATGAAAAGAAAGGAAGATTGAAAAATCAATACATCGCGAAAGCCCTCATTCGAAAGGGGTTTCAAACGGAAGAAGTATTTAAAGTCCTTCGCGAAACGAGCGAAAGTTTTGATTCGTTTTTAGATTAATTGACGTACTTTCGCGCTATAAAATTTCATTCCAGATGGCGATAACAATTGACGCGATCAACGAACTGAAAGAGCGCACGAGAGCGCTCGGGAGGTATCTTTGACGTGGAGGTAAAACTCCTCCAAATTCGTGAAGACGAAAAACTAACACAAGACCCCGACTTTTGGAACGATCCAAAAAAAGCCGAGGCAACCATGAAGCAAATCCGCAATAAAAAATTGTGGACAGATGCTTATCAAAAATGTCAATCTGCGGTTGACGACACGCAAGTGCTTTATGAATTTTTCAAAGAAGGCGAAGTAGACGAGTCAGAACTCGACGAGCAGTACAAACTGGCTTCAACAGAACTCGAAGAGCTCGAGTTTAAGAATATGCTTTCTGCTGAAGAAGACAATCTAAGCGCAGTCCTTCAAATCACTGCTGGTGCAGGTGGTACAGAGAGTTGCGACTGGGCAAGTATGCTCATGCGCATGTACATCATGTGGGGCGAAAAGAGTGGCTACAAAGTAAAAGAACTCGATCTTCAAGAAGGAGATGTTGCAGGTGTTAAACAATGCACACTCGAGTTCGAAGGTCCTTTTGCATTCGGTATGTTGAAAGGTGAAAACGGCGTGCATCGATTGGTGCGTATTTCGCCATTCGATTCAAACGCGAAGCGTCACACTTCTTTTGTGAGTGTTTATGTTTATCCGCTCGTAGACGATACCATTGACATTCACATTAACCCAGCAGATATTTCTTGGGATACTTTCCGTTCGGGAGGTGCAGGTGGACAAAACGTAAACAAGGTAGAAACCGGGGTGCGTCTGAAACACAAACCTTCTGGAATTGTCATAGACAACACAGAGACTCGATCGCAACTTCAAAACAAGGAGAAAGCTCTTCAATTATTGAAGTCGCAATTGTTCGAAGCAGAACTCGCAAGACGCCATGCTGCTCGAGACGAAATTGAAGCTGGTAAAAAGAAAATCGAGTGGGGTTCTCAAATTCGAAACTACGTCATGCAACCGTATAAGTTGGTGAAAGACGTTCGTACCGGAGAAGAAACCAGCGATGTAGAAAAAGTAATGAATGGTGAAATTGATAATTTCTTGAAGGCCTTTTTAATGGGACAAGGGAAAGGCGTTCAGCATTCCGATAACGACGATTTATAATTTAAAAATAATATCATCATGGAAAATTTTCGTATTGAAAAAGACACAATGGGTGAAGTGAAAGTACCCGCGAATGTGTATTGGGGAGCACAAACAGAGCGCTCTAGAAATAATTTTAAAATTGGTCCAGAGGCAAGCATGCCGAAGGAAATCATTAAGGCTTTCGGTACATTGAAGAAAGCCGCAGCGCACGCCAACTGCCAGTTAGGTGTATTGCCTGTAGAAAAACGCGATGCCATTTCTGCAGTGTGCGATGAGATTGTTCGTGGTGAATTGTTCGATCAATTTCCTTTGGTTATCTGGCAAACAGGTTCTGGTACACAAAGCAACATGAACGTGAATGAAGTGGTTGCAAACCGCGCGCATGTTTTAGCAGGTGGAAAATTGGGCGAAGGACAAATGTTGTTGAATCCAAATGACGATGTGAACAAATCACAATCATCTAACGATACTTATCCGACTGCCATGCACATGGCCGCTTACGAAGCAGTGGTGAAAGTAACCATTCCAGGCGTGACGCAACTGCGCGATACGCTGGCTGCAAAATCAAAAGAATTTATGAATGTGGTGAAGATTGGACGCACCCATTTGATGGATGCAACACCGGTTACCTTAGGGCAAGAATTAAGCGGATATGTTGCACAACTCAATCACGGTCTTCGCGCATTGAACAATACGCTTTCTCACTTGGGTGAATTGGCGTTAGGTGGAACCGCAGTTGGAACAGGAATCAACACACCAGAAGGATACTCAGAATTGGTAGCTGCAAAAATTGCCGAGTTCAGTGGTCTCCCATTTCAAACTGCTCCAAACAAATTTGAAGCATTAGCTGCGCACGACGGTATCGTTGAAACTCACGGTGCATTGAAGCAATTAGCAGTTTCATTAAATAAAATCGCGAACGACATTCGCATGATGGCAAGCGGTCCGCGCAGCGGAATTGGAGAAATCCACATTCCAGAAAACGAACCAGGTTCTTCGATTATGCCGGGTAAAGTGAATCCAACACAATGCGAAGCGTTAACCATGGTTTGCGCGCAAGTAATGGGTAACGATGTTGCCATTACCGTAGGCGGAACACAAGGACATTACGAGCTGAACGTGTTCAAGCCAATGATGGCGGCAAACTTCTTACAAAGTGCAATTTTGTTGGGAGATGCTTGCGTTTCTTTCGACGTGAATTGTGCAATTGGTATTGAACCGAATTACACACGCATCGAAGAGTTGGTGAACAATTCATTGATGTTGGTGACTTCATTAAATACAAAAATCGGATACTACAAAGCCGCAGAAATTGCGAAGACTGCACATAAGAACGGAACTACGCTTCGTGAAGAGGCCATTCGTTTAGGTCACGTGACTGCAGAAGAGTACGACGAGATTGTTGTGCCTTCGAAAATGGTGGGTAAACTTCCAGAATAATTTGTTACTTTTAGTACATGACTGATATTTCAAAAAACTACTGCGTTATCATGGCAGGCGGCATTGGTTCAAGATTTTGGCCAATGAGTCGCACTGCTTTTCCAAAGCAGTTTCACGATATTCTGGGAACAGGACGCACGCTCATTCAAATGACGTACGATCGTTTTTTACCAATTGTTCCGAAAGAAAATATTTTGGTGGTTACCAACGAACGCTACAAAGCGCTCGTGTTGGAACAATTGCCAGATCTAAAACCAGAACAAGTGTTGTGCGAACCTTTCATGCGCAACACAGCGCCATGTGTGGCTTATTCGGCGTTCTGGATTGCAGAGCGCACGCCCGACGCAAACATTGTTGTTGCACCAAGCGATCACTTGATTACGCGTGAAGCTTCATTCATTGAAGACATTCAAATTAGCATGAATCAAGCGAACAAGTCAGGAAATTTAGTTACGCTTGGAATCAAGCCTACGCGCCCTGACACTGGATACGGTTACATTCAATGGGCAGACGCCAAAGAGGTAGAGAACGATCGCGTGAAGAAAGTAAAAACCTTCACGGAAAAACCAAATTTGGAATTGGCGAAGGACTTCATTGAAAGCGGAGACTTCTATTGGAACTCTGGAATTTTCGTTTGGAATCTTGAATCAATCATGAAAGCTTTTCAAAGTCATCTTCCAGAAATGTATTCGCAATTCGAAGAGGGTAAAGGGAAGTATGGAACTGCCGAAGAAGCAGATTTCATTAACAACATGTACAGCAGCTGCGAAAACAGCAACAACAAGCTCGGGTGAAAACCATTAACAAAAACGCATTTATTGCACAGCAACTACCATCCGCGCAGCAACTACCATCCGCGCAGCAACTACCATCCGCGCAGCCAGATGCATATAGCAGCAGCGACAAGTCAC
>CALCNZ010000007.1 GCA_937897625.1 uncultured Flavobacteriales bacterium | reverse complement strand
GTTGCATTCTTCACCAAAGGAAATAAAGACCGCAAGAAGGGAATTTTCCAAGCGTTGATTTACGGCGGATTTATTTTCTTGATTTACATTTTGCTTTCATTGCCTTTCCACTTCTTGGATCAGATTAATGAAAACATTCTGAACGATATTTCCACCAACGTTCCGCTGAACATTGTGTTCTTCGTCATCTTCATTGTATTCGCACTTTCGTTCTTCGGCTTGTTCGAGATTACGCTTCCAGCGGGACTGGCGAACAAGATGGACAAAAATGCAGAGGCAGGTGGATTACTTGGAGCGTTCTTCATGGCGTTAACCTTAGCAATTGTATCCTTCTCTTGCACAGGCCCTATCTTGGGTTCATTGCTTGCTGGATCGTTAGCGAAAGACGGTGGAGCCATTCAACTAACCGTAGGAATGGGCGGATTCGGATTGGCGCTCGGAATTCCGTTTGCTTTGTTTGCTATGTTCCCTGGCATGATGAAGAGCTTACCTAAATCAGGCGGATGGTTGAACTCTGTGAAAGTGGTACTTGGATTTTTAGAAGTTGCTCTTGCATTGAAATTCTTGTCGCAAGCAGACTTGGTGGTGCATTGGAACTTGTTGAAATACGAGGTGTTCATGGGCTTGTGGGTGGTGATCTTCTTTGGAATGTACCTCTACTTAATTGGAGCAATTAAATTTTCACACGACAGTCCAATTCAAAAGTTTTCGAAATTCCGAATTGTATTTACCACGTTCGTTGGAATGTGGGTGGTGTACCTCGCAAGCGGATTAATGTTGAATGAAAAAGGAACATCCTACAATGCACTTTCGTTAATGAGCGGACTAGCGCCACCAACTGGCTATTCCTATGCCTACCCAAGTGATTGTCCGCATGGATTGCTTTGTGAGCACGATTACAACGTAGCGCTAGCACGCGCCCGCAAAGAAGGAAAACCTTTGTTTGTTGACTTCACGGGTTATGCCTGTGTGAACTGCCGCAAAATGGAAGAACACGTTTGGCCTCAGGTTTTAGATTTATTGCAAAATGAATTTGTTGTGGTGAGTCTCTACGTAGACGATAAGCAAGAACTTCCAGCTGAATTGAAAGAAACCGTTGTAACCAAATGGGCAGGAATTGAAAAGGAAATTGAGACCTACGGTGACTTGTGGTCTGCTTTCGAAATTGAAACCTTCAACAACAATTCACAACCCATGTATGCCATCATAGACCCTATGACAGAAGGCAGAGAGGAATTGATGAACCCCGTTAAAAGCGGTATTGTAGAAACATCTGAATTCCGCGCTTGGTTGGAAGAAGGCTTACAAGCTTTCAACAACAAGTAATGGGTAACGTTTGTAAGACCACTTGACCATTTAAGAACTTTTTCGTTTCTTCGTAAGGAATGAAAAAGGTGGTTTTACTTTTCTTATCGATCTGTTTTACACTTGCGCTCTCTGCGCAAAAAACTGTGGTATTCGGAACAGTAACAGATGCCGTTTCGAAACAAACCGTTCCGTTTGCTCCTGTTTATTTTGTGGGAACCAAGTCGGGAACCACCACCGATGAAAACGGAAAATACCGCATTGAAACCTACTACTCGAGCGACACGCTGCGATGCAAAGGAATGGGATATGCCCAACAGTCTTTCTTTGTAAAACAAGGGACTACCAAAGAAATAAACTTTGCTCTTGTAGATGAGAACACCACGAGTGTTGTGGTAATTCGTCCGAAAGACGAACCCAATCCCGCAATCGCGCTCATGAAAAAAGTGATCGCAAATAAGAAAATCAACAACCGCGAAAAGCTCGATGCCTACGAATACGAAGCCTACAACAAAGTAGAATTCGATTTGAATAACATCAATGAAGCCATTGCCGATAAAAAATTGATGAAGCCCTTCGAATTTATTTTTGAAGGAATAGACACCACGCAGGAAAAGCCCTACCTACCTGTCTTCATGACCGAATCGCTTTCTGATTTTTACTACCGACGCAATCCGAAAATTTCCAAAGAAATTGTGAAAGGGACCCGCGTAACCGGAGTAGAAAATCAAAGTGTGAATCAGTTCTTGGGAGATATGTACCAGAACGTAAACATCTACGACAACGAAATTGTCATCTTCTCGAAAAGCTTCACGTCGCCTGTTTCAACTTATGCACTTGGATTTTACGATTACGGCCTCGTAGACAGCGCATACATCGAAGGCAAGTGGTGTTACAAGTTGGAATTTTTTCCAAGAAGAAAACAAGAATTGTTGTTTCATGGTGAAATGTGGATTCACGACACCACCTATGCCGTAAAGCAAGTAGATGCTGCCATATCTGAAGACGCCAACATCAATTGGATAAAAGAATTTAGTGTTCACCAAGAATACAATGAAATTGAGCCTGAAGTATGGATGCTCGTGCAAGATCAACTCTTGGTTGAATTCAACATGAGCGAAAAAAAAATGGGTGTGTATGGACGTAAAAACAGCAGCTATAAAAAGTTCATCATAAACAAACCTCGGGAAGACACATTCTACCAGGGTTACACCGATATAATGGTAGATCCGAATTCTTCCAATCACGACGACGCGTATTGGCAAAGCATGCGACACACTGCACTCTCGGCAAAAGAGCAACGCATATTCAGCATGGCAGATACACTCAAAACCTTGCCGCAGTTCAAGACAGTAACCGACATTATTACGCTCTTTGTTTCAGGATACAAAGTGAAAGGAAATTTCGAATTGGGACCCTACTACACCTTCTACAGTTTCAATCCAATTGAAGGAAACCGACTGCGTTTTGGAGGAAGAACCAGCAACGCCTTCAGCACGAAATTAATGCTCGACGGATACATGGCCTATGGGTTCCGCGACGAACGATTTAAATACGGAGCTGGTGGTTTGTATGTCATAAAAAAAAGCCCGAGACTCGCTATCTCTGCGCATGGAAAACGTGACATGGAGCAGCTCGGATTAGGCGCCGGGGCATTCCGACAAGACAACATTTTATCTTCTTTATTTCGAAGAAATCCTGCAAATAAACTTACAGACGTTACAGACGTTAATACCTATGTGGAAAAGGAATGGCTCTATGGTCTTTCGAATAAATTAATTTTTACTCACCGCGCTTTGCGCCCTGCCGGAACGAAATATACTTACACGCGTTTCCTTCCGTTAACCAACACGTTCGAAAAAGACAATTCACTCATCACCACAGAAATTTCGTTGTACACGCGATTCGCCTTCAAAGAAAAATTCGTTTATGGTGAATTCGAGCGAATTAGTCTAGGAACAACATTTCCTGTTTTTGAAATGATGTATACCCTTGCTCTGCCGGGCGTATTGAATGCCGAATACAAATACCAACGACTTCAAATGCAGGTTTCAGATAAGATGCGTTTCGGTCCATTCGGATATGTAAACCTTAATCTGCAAGCAGGAAAAATTTTCGGGAACCTTCCCTATCCTATGCTTCAGATGCATCAGGGAAATGAAACGTTTTTTTACGACGAAGGAAGTTACAACACCATGAATTATTTCGAATTCGTGAGCGATCAATGGGCAAGTGTCTGGGCGTCTTACCACGCAGAAGGACTGTTCTTCAATAAAATTCCGATGCTTCGGAAATTGAAATGGCGCGAAGTAGCAAGCGCAAAAGTGTTGGTGGGAAGTTACGATTTGAAAAACGATCAATTGTTGAGTCGCGATTTTAACGCAGATGGAATTGCCGATATCTACCGATTGAAACAACCTTACGCCGAAGCGGCTTTGGGTGTTGAGAACATCTTCAAAATACTTCGCGTAGATGCCTTGTGGCGACTTTCCTACTTGGATCATGCTAACATTGTTCGATTCGGTTTGCGCGCAAAACTTCAATTCGAATTCTAACCCTTATCTTCGCGGCATGTTCGGAAAAGCTATCATCCCCAACACCCTTACCATGCTGAATTTAGTCATGGGATGCTTGGCATTGTTGGCACACAATGTTCAAGATGCATTTGTGTTTGTGTTGCTAGCAGCCTTTGCAGATTTGTTAGATGGGCTCGTTGCTCGCGCTATTGGAGCTGCATCTGAAATGGGGAAGCAACTCGATTCATTGGCAGACGTTGTAAGCTTTGGAGTAGTGCCTTCCTTTTGGTTGTACAGATTACTTCAACCTGAAATAAAAATATGGGCTGCGTTAGCTTTTCTGTTGGCCGTTGCAGCAGCTTTCCGTTTGGCTCGATTCAATTTAGACACTTCGAAATCGACCGGATTCAAAGGACTTCCAGTTCCTGCAAACGGATTGTTTTGGCTTAGCGTTTTGTCGTTAACGGAAACGGAACCGTTGCGGAATGAAGTTCTTGTTGGACTTATTCTGCTCTTCGCATTCCTTATGGCCTCTACGTTGCCGCTCCTTTCTTTCAAATTTTCAAATTTTAGTTGGAAGGAAAACGCAATGAAATTCATTCTTATCGGCAGCATTGTTATTGCCGCACTAGCCACACATTTCATTTTGAAAAAAGTCCTGTGGACGGTTCCAATTGCCTTACTTTTGTACCTCATTTTATCTGCCGTTCAACACCTATCTGGGAAACAACATGAAAAAGTTTAAAGCTGAAATTAACGTAATGCCATTGGAGGCGTTATTAGATCCACAAGGAAAAGCAGTGACCTCGTCATTGAACAGTTTGTCTATCGGAACCATTGCGAATGTTCGTGTTGGAAAACACATGAGTTTATTTGTTGAAGCGGCAGACCAAGCAGGTGCCGAAGAAATCGTTGACCAAGCGTGCAAAAAATTGTTGTGCAACGAAATTATGGAATACTACAACTTCACTGTGGTAGAAGCCTAATGCGTTCAATCGC
>CALCNZ010000006.1 GCA_937897625.1 uncultured Flavobacteriales bacterium | reverse complement strand
TCTGTTTCAAGCACCGTGTCTTTCACGAACGTTGCGCTCTTCTTCATTTCCTCTTCATACAACTCTTGGAAATGCTCTTGCTTCAATTCTTGAAGCGCTTCGTCTAAGATTTTCTGATAGGTTTCGAATCCCAATTCATTGATGAATCCGCTCTGCTCTCCACCTAACAAATTTCCCGCTCCGCGAATGTCCAAGTCGCGCATGGCAATGTGCATGCCCGATCCAAGATCAGAGAACTGTTCAATCGCAGTCAAACGTTTCTTCGCATCGTCGGTGAGCATGTGTGTAGGTGGACTTAACAAATAACAAAACGCTTGCTTGTTGTTTCGTCCAACTCGTCCGCGTAATTGGTGCAAATCACTCATTCCGAAATGATGCGCATCGTTGATGATAATGGTGTTTGCATTCGGAATGTCAATGCCACTTTCAACAATGGAAGTAGAAACGAGAACGTCGAATTCGCCTTCAATAAATTTGTTCATCACTTCTTCCAAGTCTTCTCCGCTCAGTTGTCCGTGACCAATGCCAATGCGGACGTCAGGACAAACACGTTGGATCAATCCTGCCATTTCGCGTAGGTTTTGAACGCGGTTGTGCACGAAGAAAACTTGACCTCCGCGTTGCACTTCGTAGCTAATTGCATCGCGAACAATTTCTTCTCCGAATGGAATTAATTCGGTGCGAATGGGAACACGATTCGGTGGAGGAGTTTGAATAATACTCAAGTCGCGCGCACCCATGAGCGAGAATTGCAAGGTGCGAGGAATAGGCGTGGCTGTAAGCGTTAAGGCATCTACATTCGCTCGAAGCATTTTCAATTTGTCCTTCGCAGCTACGCCGAATTTTTGTTCTTCGTCAATGATCATCAATCCCAAATCGTTGAACACAACGCGTTTTCCAAGAATGGCGTGGGTTCCAATAAGTATATCTACTTTTCCATTCTTCACTTTTTCCAGTGTGTCTGAAACTTGCTTAGCAGTTTTGAAGCGATTGATGTAATCGATGGTTACAGGAAAATCTTTCAAGCGTGCGCTGAAACTTTTGAAATGTTGAATGGAAAGAATGGTTGTTGGAACAAGCACAGCAACTTGCTTTCCGTCTGCAACGGCTTTGCACGCTGCGCGAATGGCAATCTCTGTTTTTCCGAAACCAACATCTCCGCATACCAAACGGTCCATCGGATAAGCGGCTTCCATGTCTTCTTTCACAGCAACAGAAGCTTTGTATTGATCGGGAGTGTCTTCGTACATAAAAGACGCTTCCAATTCGGTTTGCATGTAAGTATCGGGTTGAAAGGCGTATCCTTTTGTCGACTTTCTTTTCGCGTAAAGCTTAATTAAATCGAAGGCAATTTCTTTCACCTTCGTTTTCGTTTTGCGCTTCAAGTTTTGCCAAGCGTTGCTTCCGAGTTTGTCCATGGTCGGTGCAGTGCCTTCCTTCCCAGTGAACTTGCTAATGCGATGCAACGAGTGAATACTCACGTATAAAATATCTCCGCCTTTGTAAGTAAGACGAATGGCTTCTTGCTCTTTTCCATTCACATCGATCTTCTGCAGCCCACTGAATTGGCCCACTCCGTGGTCTATATGCACAACGTAGTCTCCCGGTTGCAACGCAAGAATTTCTTTCAGTGTGAGTGCTTCTTTGTTCTTCTTGAACCCTTCCTTCAGTTTGAAGCGATGGTATCGTTGGAAGATTTGGTGATCGGTGTAATAGAGAATTTTTTTGTTTTGATCAACGAAGCCTTCGCTTATTTCAAGAATCTCTTGAATGTATGCAATGTCTTTTTTCTTGTCTTGAAAAATTTGATCGAGGCGCTCCAACTGCTTCGATTGTCCTGCAACAATGTGCGCTTTATACCCTTGCTGAATAAGGTTTTCGAGATGCTCGGCAAGCAATTCAAAATTTTTATTGAAGGAAGGTTGAGGCGTGCAATGAAACTCTTCTGTTTCACCAAAGAATTGTCTTTTGCTTCCGAATTCGATGACACGTTTGTCTTCCAATTGTTTCAACCATTCATGCTTGGAAGTGAACAGCTCGTCGGGTTTGTCGTGAGAAATGTGATCTGAAAGTTTGTTGAATCGTTCTTCGGCTTTTTCCATTTCAGCTTGGAATTGCGCCAGCGAAGATTCGGTGTTGCTCATCCAAACGACGGTGTTAGGAGGAAGGAAATCGAGCAATCCAATTCGTACTTCTTCCGAATGCTTCGCATGTGTATTCGGAACAATAATAGCCTTCGTCATTTTGTTCACCGAAAGCTGTGTGGCCGGATCGAAATTTCGAATGCTTTCTACTTCCTCATCAAAAAACTCAATGCGGTAAGGATATTCATAGCTGAACGAGAATACATCCACAATCCCTCCGCGCACTGCGTACTGTCCTGGTTCATAAACGTAATCTACTTTTTCAAATTGAAATTCAATAAAAACTTCATCAATGAAATCCATGGAGTAGGATTGTCCAACGTCGATGCTGAAGGTGTTTTTTTCAAGTTCTTTATGCGTAACAACTTTTTCGAAGAGGGCTTCTGGGTAGGAGACAACGATGTAGTTCTTTCTATTCTTTTGAAGTTTGTTCAACACTTCGGTGCGAATGGCAATGTTTGCATTCTGTGTGGTTTCTACATCGTAAGCGAGTCGTGCTGTTCGTGGAAAGAAGAGCACTGGAGTTTTCTCTTGCTCTTTCTCATCGGACCCTATTTCAAGAATGGCTTCTAAATCATTGAGGAAGTAGGCGGCCTTTTCTTTGTCGTCGAGCACCACCAATTGGGTTACAGGAGAAGAGTTGTAGAATGCGCTGCAAATGAAGGCAGGGGCGCTTCCAGCAAGCCCTTTTAATTGGAGTTTGCTTTTTTCTTCAGCGACTTTGCTCTCAATAGATGCTATTTCTTTTTCCCAAATGGAAAGACGTGGTTTCATAGGTGCTTCATCAAACGAGTAAACCCCGAGATTGCTTTCTCGGGGATTTTTGTTTCAACAAAAGTAAAGGATGCTCAGCGCCACAAAAAGTTATTTTGTCTTTTTAATGGTGAATCCAAATGTGCTGCCCACTTCCTCGGTGCTGCGCACACTAAGGGTTTGTTGGTGATTTTCAATAATGTGTTTGCAAATGGCAAGACCAAGTCCTGAACCGCCTTCGTGTCGCGAGCGACTTTTGTCAACGCGATAAAATCGTTCGAAAAGTCGAGCTAAGTGTTCTTTTGCAATACCAATTCCATTGTCGGCCACTTCAACCAAAACGTTATCGTTCATGTCGTAAAAGCGAATGCGTGTTTCACCGCCTTCAACTCCGTAGTTCACACTGTTAACTATGAGATTGGTGAGTACTTGCTCAATTTTATTTCGATCGGCTTCCACCCACAATTCATTGAAAGGTCCGTTTTTCACAAAAAGTGTCACCTTTTTTTCTGCAGCAAATTGCTCAAGAGAGTCGCTCACTTCGTGTGCCAACTGAATAATATCGAAACGAACAAGTTTCAAAGGAACAGCGCCACTTTCAAGACGAGAGATTTCATCTAAATCTGAAACGAGGTGCTCCAATCGTTCGCAGCTAGAGATTGCGCGATCTAGAAACTTTTGACGCATCTCAGTTGGCATGTCGTCGTTTTCAGCGAGCGTGTCTAAGTAGCCTTGTATGTTGAAGATGGGAGTCTTTAACTCGTGCGCAAGGTTTCCTACGAATTCTTTTCTGAAGGTATCTGCGTGCTGTAACTCTTTAATTTCACCAATCTTTTCTTCTGCCCAATGAGCAACATCCTGGTTAACGTCTGCTAAAATATCTACACTCATTTCAAGACGTTTTTTTTCAGCTTGTGTTTTGAACGAATGAATGGTTTTGTATATGACCTTTACTTTGCTGTATAGGAATCGCTCTATGAAGGAAGCCACAACGAAATATGTGATGGACATGCCCAGTGCTATGAATAGCAGAAGCAATTCAATTTCGAAATCGCGTTCAAGAAAGTATGCTAAGACAAAGTAAACAGTTGCCAAAGGCAACACAACGAAAAGCGCTGAAGCTAGCGCAACTTGTTTGGGAGTTCGAACATTCACGCTTCGAATTTATAACCAACTCCCTTAATTGTCTTAAAATTTTCGTCTCCTAATTTTTCACGAAGCTTGCGAATGTGAACATCAATGGTTCTGTCGCCAACAATAACATCATTTCCCCAAATGGAGTTTAATATGTTTTCTCTTGTAAAAACGCGACCTGGCGCGCTAGAGAGAAGAACGAGTAATTCGAATTCTTTCTTCGGAAGTTGAATTTGAACGCCATCTTTGGTTACCAAATATTTTTCACGGTCAATCTCAATTCCACCGATGCTAACCTCTGCGCCCTTATCCATGGGGCCAGATCTGCGGAGCAATGCTTTTATTTTTGAAACCAACAATCGCTGTCTTATGGGTTTAGTAATAAAGTCGTCTGCGCCGGCTTCGAATCCGGCAATTTGGCTGTAGTCTTCGTTTCGCGCAGTTAGAAAAGTAATAACGGTGTTTCGTAACGATGGAATTTCGCGTATCTCGCGGCATGTTTCCATACCATCCATCTCGGGCATCATTACATCAAGAATAATTAAATCAGGAAGTTCTTTTTTTGCAACCTCGAGGCCTTTCTTTCCATTGAGTGCTGTGCAAACCTCGTAACCTTCTTTTTCCAAATTGAATGTAAGCAAGTCGAGAATGTCCTGCTCGTCGTCTACACAAAGTATTTTTGGTTTTTTTGCCATTCTATTGCAATCTTTGAATCGAATTATTCAGGACGAAGGTAGGATTGTTTTGCAGTTAAACTATCCGATTTAGGTTAACCTAAAGTTAAGTTTTTTTAACTTGGAAATGATATTAAAATGGGGGAATTTCAGAACAAGGTTATATGGGTAACTGGCGCCAGTAGCGGCATTGGTGAAGCTGTGGTTAAGGCCTTCAACGCCGCGGGAGCAACGGTTCTTATCTCTTCACGAAGACTGGAAGAATTGGAACGTGTAAAACTTGCTTGCTCATTTCCAGAAAAAGTATTCATTTTTCCTTTAGATCTTACTCAGTCTTCTTCCATACAAAAAGTAACTGAAGATGTTCTTTCAAAATTTGAAATAGATCTGTTGTTCAATAACGGGGGTATAAGTCAACGCTCTTTAACGACAGAGACTTCCATTGAAAACGATCGAAAAATTTTCGAAGTGAATTATTTCGGACATGTGCAAATGACCAAAGCTGTTTTACCACAAATGTTGAAGCGAAAAAGTGGTCATATAGTTACCACCTCGAGCTTAACAGGGAAGTGGGGATTCTACCTGCGTTCGGCCTATGCTGCTTCGAAGCATGCGCTGCACGGATTTTTCGATTCGTTGCGCATGGAGGTAGAAGATGATGGGATTCGTGTTACTTTAATTACTCCCGGATTTATTGCTACAGAAATTTCGAAGCATGCCTTGGATAAGTCAGGGAATCCGTCGGGAGAAATGGATAACAATCAAGCTCAAGGCATTTCTCCCGATGAATGTGCAAGACAAATATTAGCAGGAATTGCCGCTGGAAAAGACGAATTCGGGGTAGGCGGAAAGGAATTGCGCGGTCTTTTTTTGCACAGATATTTTCCGAAAATATTTAAAAAAATCTTGAAGCGTACGGCTGCTCGTTAGTCTTTAATTCGCGAGAAGCGAAGTGCATTCAACATGAAATTTGGAAGTGGTTTCAACGGATCGCGTTTTTCCACATTCAAAAAGATGCCCCATTTCTCAACGATAGGCACCTTATAGACTTCAATTAATTCAATTAATGTTCCGTCTGAATCGTCGATGTAAGTGCAATGCACTTTCGTTTGCCCCATGCTAAGTGCGTCGTTACTGTCGCATCGGAAAGCATAGCCTTGAGCGGCTAAATTTTCGCCCAATTTTTTCATTCCTTTTACATCTAAACCCAAGTGCACAAATCCGGAATCTCCCCAGATACGACCTTTGAATGTTCTTGCAGGAACGCGATCCAATGCTTGAACCAACTCAATAAAAGTGCTTCCTAAAACTCGCGCGAATCCGCCTCCTGTAGGAGCCGATTGCTTAATTCGAACGCGTCGGTATTGTTCTTTTCCGCCAGGTAAATGTCCCCAATCGTTGAAGGTTCCTGTCCGGTCGAAAACAATTTCATCGTAACCCAAAAGGTTCGAATACAAATTCAATGCGGCTTCCATGTTTGTTACGCCTATGCTGCAACCAGCAACACCATTGCTTGGATGACCCATGTCTCTGTAGCATTCATTGGTAGGTTCTACCCGAAAAAAATTCCCGTCGATATCTGTTAAGTCAAAAACCTGCTGTTGCGCTGGATTCATTTGAAGCTCACTCACGTTGTGCGCGCCGTTGTGTGTGCAATACGCATGCATATGCTTTACATCGCGCGATTTCATGTGTATTTGGAAGATGTGAAGATCGCCAACTTTAATTTGAAAATCTGCTTTGAGATCGGAAGAGCGTCGTGTAGGGAAAG
>CALCNZ010000005.1 GCA_937897625.1 uncultured Flavobacteriales bacterium | reverse complement strand
GACACTTTCATCGACGCTATATTGGTCGGGATGTTTTGTATGATGTAGGTCGAAGGGCAGCTCAGACGGCTGCCCATATGCAGTGTTCATGACCGGGCGGATTCTGAATTCCGTCTTCAATGGACGTTTGAAAATAATCGACACCAATTTGTCCAGCCTTCAATTGCAAAGACGTTCGGAAGGCGCTCATCTTCTCTTGATAAGCCTTGCGCAATTCATGCGGATGCGCTTTCACTTCTTCACCCGTTTCCAAATCGACAAACGAATACGGACGATTTTCAAAATTGAAATCCAACTCTTGTTCTTGATGCACCACATGAAAAAGAATGACTTCGTGCTTGTTGTGACGAAGGTGCTGAAGCGACTGGAAAACTTCTTCCACTTGTTTCGAATCGTCGAGCATGTCGCTGAACACAACCACCAAACTTCTTCGGTGAATGCGTTCTGCTATCTCATGAATAACCGAAGAAACATGACTGTTGTTTTGATAGGAAGTTGCGCTTTGTTCGAGCCATTTCTCCATTTCAGAATAGAGGTAATGAATGTGCGCTTGACTGCTTCCTGCTTTGGTGTGAACCATGAGCTCATTCGCGAAAACGCTCAGACCAACGGCATCGCGTTGACGCTTCATCAATTCCATAACACTTGCAGCACCATACAAGGCGAACTTCAATTTGTTCCACTCCTTCCCTTCTGCATTTTTTATGGTTGGAAAAAGCATAGAAGATGAAACGTCTACAACCAACTGACAGCGCAGATTCGTCTCCTCTTCGTAGCGCTTCACGAAGTGCTTATCGGTTCGCGCTAACAATTTCCAATCGAGATGCCTTGTAGACTCGCCCGCATTGTATAAACGATGTTCTGCAAACTCCACTGAAAATCCGTGATACGGTGAACGATGCATTCCTGTAATAAATCCCTCTACCGCTTGTTTGGCGAGCAATTCAAGCGAAGAATATGATTGTATGTATGAACGATCGAAATTTATTGGCATTGCTAAACAGCTTTCAAGTAAAAGTAGAACTCACTACCCTTTCCTTCAACAGTAGAAACCATTAAATGTGAACTGTGCTTGTTTAAGAAGTCATTTACGAGTTGTAATCCCAGCCCGTGTCCGATTTCATTTTTAGTTCCTCTTGTTGAAAGAACCTCACCGGAGTTCATCTTTTTAAGAAATTCGGTTGACATTCCAACTCCGAAGTCTATCACTCGGAAGCACCAACCCTGAGGAGTTTGCTGCGCAGATATTTGAACCTCGCCATTTTCTTTGGAATACTTTACCGCGTTGGAAATTAAATTACGAAAGATTGTTTCTAACATATCCTTGTCGCCCATAACCTTAGCGGTTTCTGTTAATCCAAAATTTACATTGCAACGGATTTTTTTATCTGAGGCCGTCAATGAGCAAATGTTTGAAACCATGTTTTCAACTTCAGATAACAACAATACTTCTTCGTTGTATTGAATATTGTTGGTTTGTGAACGTGTCCATAAAAGAAGCTTATCTATTAAATCCAACAAACTAGCTGTTCTTATCTTGAATTGACCTAAGATTGCCTTTTGCATTTCGGGTTCTAATTCTTCAGACTGAAGCAAATCAGAGGCTGAATCTAGCGACGCAACAGGTGATCGTAAATCGTGAGACAACACAGCCATCATGCGATCACGAGTATAAAGCGTGGCCATGAGCTGTTCGTTTTTCAAACTTAATGCTCTGGTTTTCTTAATGTACTTATCACTTATTGAATTGGTAACCTTAACAATAAAAAATGTTTCCGCGAAGCAAATAATGGAGACGCCAATTAGATTCATCGTGCCATCCAATTCCATCATTTCATGCGACATCTTCGGCAATTCAATGATTTTATCTAACCAAAGAAATGAACCCAACATCAAGAATACGTTCAAAACAATTATTACATAACCAGCAATGACCTCTCTTCCATAAAAAATAAATAAAGATCGGAAGAGCGTCGTGTAGGGAAAGAGTGTCTTCGCCTGT
>CALCNZ010000004.1 GCA_937897625.1 uncultured Flavobacteriales bacterium | reverse complement strand
TCCAATATTGAACCCAGAGTTCATCCAGATTAATTGAGGCAATTTCATATTCGGAATTAACGTCTGAAGACGTAAGGTAGATTCCAGTATTTTTTCATGCAGAGAATCCAAACGTTCTTGCGGATAGCTCTTTTCAATTTCTGATTTTAAATCTCGAAAATCGGAATGCGCAACGAAACCCTGAATCATTTGAAGGGTTGAAAGGCTGTCGCATGGACCTGCATTTAGAATGCGTTCAAGGTATAAGCAATAGAATTTTCCGTATTTCGATTTTAATTCAGAAATACCCTGAGAATTGTTCCAATCGCAATTGAAAAAATCTTGATCGAAACGCAACGGATTCAAAGACTTTCCTTCAAGCTCCACTTCAATGTCTTTGTGCTTGTCTGCCTCTCCGCAAGAGTAACAAAGCATTGTCAACAAAATAGACAATACTCGAAGATAGGAATTCGTTAGCTTTGGCATAGTTATTTGCAAAAGTCATTAAAAAAGACCTTCATATGAAAAAAATAAACATCTTAATTCTGTTCAGCGTCTTGACAACTTTGTCCTTCGCACAGACAGCAAAAGCACCCACCAGCAAGTATCGTTTGGGATTTAAAGTCTCTCCGAATGTTTCTTGGTTAGCGAGTGACAACAGCAACATGACCGTCGGCGATAAATCGCTTCAATTCGGATACGGATTGAATTTCGATATTTTCTTTGCTGAAAATTACGCCATCGGGACTGGATTCAACATAAACAACACAGGCGGGAAGTACTCGTATTTCGCGCAGTTTACTGGGAACGACGTGAATGATCAAGGTGTTGCAATTTCTAACATGAAGCAAGTTGGGTTAATAGACAGAGACCTTCGCCTGCAATACCTTCAAATTCCATTGACCTTCAAAATGAAAACCAACGAAATTGGTTACATCACGTATTGGGGTCAATTCGGATTAGGATTGAACATGAATTTAAAAGCGTTGAGCAGCGATAATATTGACTACTTAAGCTATCAAGATAAAAGCACGTTGGATTGGGTTAGTTCAAACAGAAAAAGTACATCTGAGGATATGAAAGACATTAAAAACGAAGTGAACATCTTCTCTTCCAATTTAATTTTCGCAGGTGGAATTGAATACAATCTTTCAGGAAACACCAGCCTCTTGGCCGGATTGACTTTCCAAAATGGATTCACCAATGCGCTAAAGGGAACCGGTGTTGTGAAAGACAAGAGCACGAACGCTCCTGTGTTCGGTGTAGGAAACTCTAATGCGCCGGAAACATTTAAGTTGTCTGGTATTCCAAACTACATTGAATTGAACATTGGCATTTTGTTCTAAGAGATAAAATTCCTTTTGTAAATCCCGTACCTTTGAGGTTCGGGATTTTTTTATGAAAAAAAAGCAGACAGTTGATCACATTGTAAAATGGCTTCGCAATTATCGCGAGACTACCGGCATGAATGGATTTGTAGTTGGGGTGAGTGGCGGAATTGATTCGGCATTAACTTCTACATTGTGCGCCATGACCGACAAGCCCACACTCCTGGTTGAGATGCCTATTCACCAAGCGGAAAGCCATGTCACACGCGCCCAGCAACACATGAAGTTTCTGGAAGATAGATTCGAACATGTGAATTGCCAGCGTGTAGAATTAACCGGTACTTTCGACACCTTGGTGCAAGCCCTTCCTGCTTCTCAAAACGAGGCGCTATATAATTTGAGCTTAGCGAATTCGCGCGCGCGCATGCGCATGACAACCCTTTATTATTTCGCCGGCATTCACAGATTCCTTGTTGCTGGAACGGGAAATAAGGTGGAGGACTTCGGTATTGGATTTTTCACGAAATACGGAGACGGGGGTGTAGACCTCTCGCCCATTGCTGATTTAACAAAGACCGAAGTCTATTCGCTTGCTGAATCACTTGGTGTGCATGAAGATATTCTGAATGCCGCGCCAACCGATGGTCTGTTTGGCGACGACCGCAGCGATGAAGATCAGATTGGAGCAACCTATCCTGAATTGGAATGGGCCATGAATCAGAGCGACAAAAGAACCAAACTTTCAAAACGCGAACGCGAAGTTTTAGCTATTTACCAAAAACTGAATAGACAAAACCAACACAAGATGCAGCCCATTCCGGTTTGCACGATACCTGAAGACTTAAGACTATGATGCATTTAGATTTAACTGGAAAAACAGCCGTGGTTTGCGGCGCTACCCAAGGAATTGGTTTCGCAACAGCTGCACAATTAGCCAAACAAGGCGCCTCATTAATTCTTATTGCAAGAAGTGAAGAGCGCTTGAAACATGCTGCTTCACAATTGGAAAACGCCGAAAGACATTCCTACGCCGTAGCCGATTTTTCTCATCCGCAATCGGTAAAAGAAGCCATTCAAAAAGTGACTTCAGAAAACACCGTGAATATTCTAGTGAACAACACCGGCGGACCGAATCCGGGCAAGGCTATCGATGCAGACATTGAAGAATTTCGTCAAGCCTTTAACGCACATTTAATTTGCAATCAAATTTTGGCGCAAGCCGTTGCAGAAGGAATGAAAAAATCGGGATACGGACGTATTGTGAATGTGATCTCTACCTCTGTAAAACAACCGCTTCCCAACTTGGGTGTGAGCAATACCATTCGCGGAGCCGTTGCCAGTTGGAGCAAGACCTTGGCTTCTGAACTTGGGGCATTCGGTATTACCGTGAACAACGTACTTCCTGGCGCTACTTCTACCGGAAGATTGGAGCAAATCATGAATAACAAAGCTGCGAAAACCGGACATACGGCGGAAGAAGTCAAGCATGAAATGGAAAACGAAGTTCCACTGAAGCGCTTGGCTAAACCTGAAGAAATAGCAAACGCAATTGCTTTCCTTTGCTCTCCAGCTGCCGCTTACATCAATGGTATTAACTTACCTGTAGATGGCGGAAGAACGCTTTCATTGTAACTTTTTTCAAACAAACTGAAAAGAAAAAGGGTTGACTTTCGTCAACCCTTACTTATTTCTAAATGCTTCAATTAATATCTGTAAGCATCATTCTTAAACGGTCCAGCTACTGGAACGCCTATATAGTCTGCTTGACTCTGAGTTAATGATTCCAACTCAACACCAATTTTCGCTAAGTGCAACATAGCCACTTTCTCATCGAGGTGCTTTGGTAAAACATAAACCTTGTTCTCGTAGTTCTCGCGGTGCATCCACAATTCCAACTGAGCCAATACTTGGTTCGTGAAAGAGTTACTCATTACGAATGAAGGGTGTCCAGTTGCACAACCCAAGTTCACCAAGCGTCCTTCAGCCAAAACAATAATGTCTTTTCCTTCGATGGTATACTTGTCTACTTGAGGCTTAATGGTGTCTTTCGATGAACCGTAATTCTGATTCAACCATGCCATATCAATTTCATTGTCGAAGTGTCCAATGTTACAAACCACAGCATTGTGCTTCATAGCCATGAAATGCTTTCCAACAATAATTTGGTGGTTACCGGTTGCTGTTACAATAATGTCTGCTTCAGCAATAGCCGTGTCCATTCTCTTTACTTCAAACCCTTCCATTGCCGCTTGAAGTGCACAGATTGGGTCAATTTCAGTTACGATAACACGAACACCTGCGTTGCGAAGAGAATCAGCAGACCCTTTTCCAACGTCGCCATAACCCGCAACAACAGCCACTTTACCAGCCATCATTAAATCAGTAGCTCTGCGCAATGCATCCACCAAAGACTCACGACATCCGTACTTATTGTCGAATTTACTCTTCGTTACAGAATCGTTAATGTTTATCGCAGGAAGCAACAACGTACCGTTCTTCTCACGATCGTATAAACGAAGAACACCCGTGGTAGTCTCTTCAGAGATTCCGCGAATACCTGCAGCTAACTCAGGGAAACGATCGAACACCATGTTCGTCAAATCGCCACCGTCGTCCAAAATCATATTCAATGGCTCTCCGCCTTCGAAAGCGTGAAGCGTTTGTTCAATACACCAATCAAATTCTTCTTCATTCATTCCTTTCCAAGCAAAAACTGGAATACCCGCAGCAGCAATTGCTGCAGCAGCATGATCTTGCGTTGAAAAGATATTACATGAGCTCCAAGAAACTTGTGCACCCAATTCAACAAGCGTTTCAATTAAAACGGCAGTTTGAATAGTCATGTGCAGACATCCTGCTACACGAGCACCTTTTAGGGGTTTGCTGGCTCCGAATTCAGAACGCAAGGACATCAATCCTGGCATTTCTGCTTCCGCCAATAAAATTTCTTTACGTCCCCACTCTGCGAGAGATCGGAAGAGCACACGTCTGAACTCCAGTCACCG
>CALCNZ010000003.1 GCA_937897625.1 uncultured Flavobacteriales bacterium | reverse complement strand
GGCGGATTCAACGAATGGAAGAACATAGATGTGGTGAAATTGCTGTGTAAGATTTTAGACGGCAAATTAAATCGTGCTGAAGGTGAGTCAGAGAAGCTGATTCAATTCGTCACCGACCGCGCGGGACACGATTTGCGTTACGCCATCGATTCAACCAAGATCATGAACGAATTGGGTTGGAAGCCCTCGTTGCAATTTGAAGAAGGCATTGAAAAAACAGTCGACTGGTATTTGAACAACACCGAGTGGTTGAACAATGTCACTTCAGGGGCGTACCAAACTTATTACAACAATCAATACGTTAATCGTTAAGCCATGAAAGGAATAATTCTCGCCGGTGGTTCAGGCACACGTTTGCATCCGTTAACCTTAGCGGTGAGTAAGCAGCTCATGCCGGTGTACGACAAGCCCATGATTTATTATCCGCTTTCGGTATTGATGTTAGCAGGGATTCGTGAGATATTGATCATTTCCACCCCTCACGATTTACCCGGGTTTCAAAAATTATTAGGTGACGGTTCTCAGTTAGGTTGCACGTTCGAATACGCCGAACAACCTGAGCCGAATGGACTTGCGCAAGCCTTTGTAATTGGAGAAGAATTTATTGGTAATGATAAAGTCGCTTTAATCTTGGGCGACAATATTTTTTATGCAAGTGGATTGGTGGCATTGCTACAGGCTGCAAACGACCCCATTGGAGGAAGAGTATTCGCTTATCGAGTTTCAGATCCAGAAAGATATGGTGTTGTTGAGTTCGATGATAACGGAAAGGTAATTTCCATTGAAGAAAAGCCCTCACAACCGAAAAGCAATTACGCTGTTCCTGGATTGTATTTCTATGATAATTCAGTGGTTGAAATTGCTAAGAACCTCAAGCCATCCGCTCGAGGAGAATATGAGATTACCGATGTGAATCAAGAATACTTGAAGCGCGGACAACTCACGGTAAGTGTCTTTAATCGCGGTACTGCTTGGTTAGATACTGGAACCTTTGCATCATTGATGCAAGCAGGACAGTTCGTTCAAGTCATGGAAGAACGACAAGGACAAAAGATTTCGTGCATTGAAGAGATTGCTTACCGCATGGGGTACATATCGAAAGAGCAATTGATTGAATTAGCAAAGCCACTTGTGAAGAGTGGGTATGGCTCCTATTTACTGGGATTACTAAAGTAATAATTTCAGCTTCGCTGAATTAATTCAAAAGCTCGGCTTTAATTACTTCAATCTTCTTTATCATTTCATTCTGAACTGAAGAAATTTCTTCTGAAGAAGAAATCTCTTTTCGAAGAGAAAAGTAAAACTTAATCTTCGGCTCCGTTCCGCTTGGACGAGCGCTGATCTTGCTGCCGTCGGTTAAGATGAATTGTAAGACGTCTGAACTTGGATAGGGGAGTGTCGTAGTTTCTCCGGTAATCATGTTTTTGCATGTACCTGCTTTCACATCGTGCAATTCTGCCAGTGCTACTCCGCCAAGGGTTTGGGGAGGTGTGGTGCGAAGACGCGACATCATGCTTTGAATCTGCGCAACGCCGTCTATACCCTTCAACGTAATGCTTACCAACTCTTCTTGGAACACGCCGTGCTGTAGGTAAAGGTCTTTTAACATTCCCCACATCGTTGTTCCTTTACTCTTCGCATATGCCGCAATCTCTGCGAACTGCACCGCCGACAATGCCGCGTCCTTGTCGCGAACAAAATCGCTCACCAAATAGCCGTAGCTCTCTTCTCCTCCCGCTACGAAATTTTCCTTTCCTTCTTTTTCTTTGATTAATCCCGCTATGAACTTGAATCCCGTTAAAGTGTCGTAACACGGCACCCCGAACGATTCCGCAATGCGCGCAATCAATTCAGTGGTAACAATGGTCTTTCCAACAAATGGATGTTCAGGTAATTTCCCTTTTTCTTTCCCCACCAACAAACGGTAATACACCAACAAACTCCCTGCTTGATTTCCATTTATTAATACCAATTCATTCTGATCGTTTCGCACGGCCAATCCCACACGATCGGTATCCGGATCTGTTCCCAATACCAACTCCGCATTCACCTTCTCTCCCAACTCCAACGCCATCTTCATAGCCGATTTCTCTTCCGGATTCGGTGACTCCACCGTCGGGAAATTTCCATCCGGCACCGCCTGCTCTTCCACCACACTCACATTCGAAAATCCCAACGCCGCCAAGGTCTTCGGCACCAACGTTATCCCCGAACCGTGTATAGAAGTATACACAATGGAAATATCTTTCTCTTGCTTCACGGCCTCTTCAGATAAGGTCAGACCACGAACCAATTCTAAAT
>CALCNZ010000002.1 GCA_937897625.1 uncultured Flavobacteriales bacterium | reverse complement strand
TTGCAAAACGGACATCCGGTTGCGATCACGCTAGGCTTCACTTCTAACGCATCCTCGGTGCGTTCGACGTTCACTTCCTTATTTCCTTTTTCTGCTTCTTTAAACATTTGCGCACCGCCTGCACCGCAGCATAGACCGTTGGTTTTGCAACGTTTCATTTCAACCAATTCCGCATCGAGTGCTTGAATGAGTTGGCGAGGCGCTTCGTATTCTCCGTTTCCTCTTCCGAGGTAACACGGATCGTGGAAGGTGATTTTTTTTCCTTTGAATTCCCCGCCTTCAATTTTCAATTTTCCTGTATTCAATAAATCTTGAATCAATTGCGTGTGGTGAACCACTTCGTAGTTTCCACCCAATTCAGGATATTCATTTTTCAATGTGTTGAAGCAATGCGGACATCCGGTTACAATCTTCTTCACTTCGTAGGCATTCAAAACACTGATGTTTTGCATGGCCATCATTTGGAAGAGGAATTCGTTTCCAGCGCGCTTTGCGGGATCACCTGTGCACGATTCTTCAGAACCCAAAATTGCAAACGATGTGTTTGTGTGGTGAAGAATCTTCGCAATGGCTTTGGTAATTTTCTTTGCGCGGTCGTCGAAACTTCCAGCACATCCCACCCAGAAAAGTACTTCGGGTGTTGTTCCTTCGGCCATGCAATCGGCCATTGTACGTATCTTGAAATCCATTGTTGTTCGAATTATTCGTTGGTCCAGTCTGCACGGTTCATAGCACTCATAGCCCAAGGCGCACCGTTGTTCTCTACGTTGTTGAACATAGAAGTGATGCTCTCTGGCGATTTAGATTCTTCCATGATTAAATATCTGCGAAGATCTACCAGCACTTCCATGGGGTTGATGTTTATCGGACAAGCGTCAGTACAGGCGTTACACGTTGTGCATGCCCATACTTCTTCTTCCGAAATGTAATCGCGAATGAGGCTCTTGCCATCGTCTACCCAAACGCCTTTGTTCGCTGCTTTCGCATTTCCAATTTCTTCCATGCGATCGCGAACGTCCATCATGACTTTACGTGGTGAAAGCAATTTACCGGTTTGATTTGCGGGACAAACTGAAGTACATCTTCCACACTCAGTGCAGGAGTAAGCGCTGAGCAGTTGCGTGCGTTTTAAATCTGAAACATCTTTCACTCCGAAGCGTGTGAAATCAACCGGCTCAACAACTGTGTTCGGATCGAGCATCAATTTCACTTCATTCGTTACTGCTTTGTCGTTCGATAAATTTCCAGGATTTTGTAGTTTACTGAAGTAGGTTGTAGGGAAGGCAAGTAAGATGTGAAGGTGCTTCGAAAACGACAAGTACACGATGAATCCGAGAATTCCAACAATATGAAACCACCAGCAGAAATGACTAAGACCTTCCAATGCTCCGATTGACAAAGGCTTCAAGAAAGGTTGTGAAATTTGACTCACCCAAAAAGAAGGTACGCGTGCGGGTGTTGCGCTTCGAACCGTTAACAAGCTGTCGGCTGCATTCATGATGAGGAAGGCCTTCATCAATAAGATTTCAGTAATTAAAATAATATTTGCATCGCGCTTTGGCCATTGCTTTATTTCGGGGGATTGGAATCTCTTGATTTTACCGAAATTTCTGCGAACAAGAAATATTACACAAGCAATAATGACCAATCCCGCAAGAACTTCAAACAGATTAATTAAAAGTCTGTAGTAGCCTCCGAATCCGATGAACGAACGATGCTCGCCTGTTAGTCCGTCTACAATTATTTCAATCAATTCAATATTGATAACCACGAATCCAACGTAGAGAATGAGGTGCATGAGTGCGACAAACGGACGTGAAAACATTTTGCCTTGTCCGAAGGCCACGAGAATCATGGTTCTCAGGCGTTCGCTCTTTCGATCGGTTTCAGGACCTTTTTGTCCGAGCATGATATTTCCTTTTACAAACTGATATCTTCTGAAGATGAAGTATCCGGCAACAACAAGAAGTAACGCGAATATGATTTGAGAGATCATAAATGATTTCGATTTTTAAATTGAAGAATTACTTACCACTTTTTTCTTGAATCATTTGGTCAATGATTTTTTTCATGTCTTCCAATTCTGATTTAGAAAATTTATCGGCGTCACGTCTTCCGAATAAAGAGAATCCAACGTAGCTCTTCGGGTGATTGCGCATATCGTCGAGCAGCAAGTCGAGGCTGTGTGTGGCGTTCACCAATTCGTGGTGAAGGCTGTCGTTGTTCACGAGTTTGCCAAGAGTCCCTTGACCGCTGTTCACTTTCGCCATAACCTCTTCAAAATGTCCCATGGCTTGGTCTACTTTGTAGAGCGTGGTGGTCAAGCGAATGCGCGAGAGTGTGTCTGTGAATTGCGAAATGTTTTTAATGGCTTGATCAATTTTATCGTTGTTCGCTTTCAACGTGTTGGTCAACGTTTGTGCGTTGCCAATAATTTCAGAAACTTTTCCGCCGTTGTTTGCGATAAGCAAATTCAAGTTGGCTGAAGTAGCTTCCAAATTATTCATGGTTCTTTGCAACGAACTAAACAAAGAAGGAAGTCCTTCTGCACCAGAATTGTTGAGGGTGCGCTGCAGGCTGGTTAGAACACTGTCGACCCCTTTGAATATTTCAGCCGACTTTTGTTTAATCGGGTCGATTTCATTTTTCAAGGTTTCCGCCAAGCCCTTCTCAATTGCAGATACCAGCGTGTCTTTGGTGCTT
>CALCNZ010000001.1 GCA_937897625.1 uncultured Flavobacteriales bacterium | reverse complement strand
GCAGCTTTCATTTCCTCCTTGTCTAATCCTGCATGAAGTGCCAATGCCGCTATGCCCATACTTTGCAATCGGTTAACTTGATCATTCATTAAGGAAACAAGTGGGGATATCACCAGGCACATTCCTTTGTTTAACAGTGCAGGTATTTGGTAGCAAATAGATTTTCCACCGCCAGTTGGCAATAAAGCAATCGTATCTTTACGCTCTATAACAGCATGAATAATCTCTGCTTGTAAAGGTCTAAAGGTGTCGTGTCCCCAATACTTTTTTAATATTTCTTGCGCTGCTTCGATCACGTTTGATTACTTATCGAAAATAGGTTTAAGAATATTTGTCCAAAGGGTTTTCTTTAATGCTACATTATTTTGAAGGGTACTTATGGAATCGACAAATATAAAATTGCAATGATCAAAAGAATTACTGTTATTAAATTTAAACATGGCGAGAATTCCTAATTGCTGGGCTGGTATGCCAAAAGATAAAACAAAATTAGGTTGGATTTCATCACGAATTTGATTCCAGGCAACGCGTTCTTCTTGTTTCAATTCCATCAAACAATAATCGCTTGTTTCCATTTTGCAAGCAGTAAGTATCTTTTTTAAAAATTCCTGCTCTTCTTGGTTATTGAATTGTTGAGTGAATACCACCATTTTTGCTTTTTTCAACTTATCCATACTAATTCCCTCACGATGGAGTAAAAAATCGCTAGAAGCTTTGATAATAGTATGTTTTGCATTGAAAGGGGTATCCGTCATGATGAATATGTGTGTAATTTATATGCGTAAATTGCAATAATTGGAATAAAAATAGGTACTTTGCCGCGAATTTAGAAATTTAAATACTTTATGATATCCAATAAAATAGATATTGAAATAATAAAAACAACGGATTCAAGAATTAACCAATTCGACCCTCAAAACATACAATTCGGTAAATTATACTCCGACCACATGTTGATTGCGCATTATGATAATGGCGTTTGGGGCAAAGCAACGATCGAACCCTTTAGAAACCTTAGTATGCATCCCGCTACTACGTTTATACATTATGGTCAATCTATTTTTGAAGGAATCAAAGCTTATAAAAATGAGCAAGGCGAAGCATTAATCTTTAGACCTCACGATAATTGGAAACGTTTTAATGTATCAGCAGAACGAATGGGTATGCCCGCTGTTCCTGAAGATTTGTTTATGGAAGGATTGAAAGAGTTGATTGCGTTAGATAGCAATTGGATTCCAAGTGAAGATGGCACTTCTTTATATATTCGACCGTTTATGTTTGCTACGGATGAGTTTATTGGAGTTAAACCAGCAGAGCAATTTACATTCATGATCATTACCAGTCCAGCAGGACCCTATTATAGTAAACCCGTTTCTATTTATGTGCATGATGAATACACGCGTGCATTCCCGGGTGGAATAGGGTATACTAAAGCGGCAGGTAACTATGGCGCTAGTATGTATCCTACAATGAAAGTGCGCGAAATGGGTTATGATCAAATCCTATGGACCGACGCTGTAGAGCATAAATGGGTACAAGAAATTGGCACAATGAACGTGTTTTTTGTAATTGGCGATAAGGTAGTTACTCCAGATTTAGTTGGTGGTACTATTTTGGCAGGAGTAACGAGAATGAGTGTGCTTACTTTGCTTAAAGAGAAGGGTATTGCAGTAGAAGAACGACCAATCAGTATTTTAGAACTAGAAGAAGCATACAAACAAGGACAATTAAAAGAAGCATTTGGAACAGGAACGGCAGCATCTATTGCTCCAATAGGCTCGCTTACTTATCAAAAGCATTTAATGGAATTACCTGATGTTGCAACTTGGGAAATCGCAAATTGGCTTAAAACGGCCCTAAACGATATACGATACGGTAGAGTAGCCGACACACACAATTGGGTGGTAAAATTGTAATTTATTCATTTTTAAATATTTAGAAAGGCGTTTTGATAAAAAACGCCTTTTTTATGGTCTTTTTAAAATAAAAATCAAAAAAAGTGCTCATTTTAAGATAAATATGTACCTTTGCAGTCCAAAAATTCACTCAAAAGGAGGACTTTAACATTGCAAGAAAATCAAAATCTTAACATGCAAACCGCTCACGATGATTTCGACTGGAGCGTTGACAAAAGAAACGTAGCTTCTTATTCACAAGAAACGCGCGTACAAATGGAACAAGCTTATGATAGCACGTTCAAATCAATTGAAGAATCAGAATTAATTTCTGGTGTAATCGTTGGTGTAACCAAAACAGATGTAATCATCAACATTGGTTTTAAATCTGACGGACTTATTTCTTTGAATGAGTTCCGCGACATGTCCGAAATTAAAGTAGGAGATGAAATTGAAGTTTTAGTGGTAGAAAAAGAAGATCGTAATGGTCATCTTCACTTAAGCAGAAAATTAGCTCGTCAAGCTCGCGCTTGGCAAAAAATTGTTGATTTCTACAAAACAGGCGAAATCGTTACAGGTACTATCACCAGCAAAACTAAAGGTGGTCTTATCGTTGACGTATTCGGAATTGAGGCGTTCTTGCCAGGTTCTCAAATCGACGTTAAGCCAATTCGTGATTACGACGTTTACGTTGGAAAGATCATGGAATTGAAAGTTGTTAAGATTAACAACGAATTCAAAAACGTTGTTGTTTCTCACAAAGCTCTTATTGAAGCTGAGTTGGAAGAACAGAAGAAGCAAATCATGTCTGGCCTTGAAAAAGGACAAGTATTGGAAGGTGTGGTTAAAAACATCACAAGCTACGGTGTATTCGTTGACCTTGGCGGCGTAGATGGATTGATTCACATTACTGACCTTTCTTGGGGACGTATTGTTCATCCTGAAGAGATTGTTCAATTGGATTCTAAGATCAACGTTGTTATTCTTGACTTCGATGATGACAAGAAGCGTATTGCTCTTGGCTTGAAACAATTGTCTGCTCACCCATGGGATGCTATTCAAGATACTTTGGAAGTTGGACAAAAGATTAAAGGAAAAGTGGTTGTTCTTGCTGACTACGGTGCATTCGTTGAGATTGCTCCAGGTGTAGAAGGATTGATTCACGTTTCTGAAATGTCTTGGAGTTCTCACTTACGTTCTGCTCAAGATTTCTTGAAAGTAGGACAAGAGGTTGAGGCTGTTATCTTAAGCATGGAAAAAGACGAGCGTAAATTAAGCCTTGGATTGAAGCAATTGACTTCTGATCCATGGGACGGAATTGAGTCTCGTTTCCCTGTTGGAAGCAAGCACACTGCGAAAGTTCGTGCATTCACTACATTCGGTATCTTCTGCGAATTAGCAGACGGAATCGATGGTCTTGTTCACATCTCTGACCTTTCATGGTCTAAGAAGATCAAGCATCCAAGTGAGTTCTGCGCTATCGGAGATGATCTAGCTGTAGTTGTTTTGGAATTGGATCGTGAAGGACGTAAGATCAGCTTAGGACACAAGCAAGTGGAAGAAAATCCATGGGATGTGTTCGAAACTGTATTCGTTGAAGGAACCAAGCACCAAGGTACTATCGTGAAGAAAGAAGGTAACCATTGTGTTGTTGCTCTTCCTTACGGTTTAGAAGGATTCTGCTTGAACAAAAACATGAAGAAAGAAGACGGCGCTACTGCGAAAGTGGAAGAAACGCTTGACTTCATCGTTCTTGAATTCAACAAGAACAAACGTAAGATTGCTGTGTCTCACACACAAACTTGGAAACCAGAAGAAATCACTTCCACTCCTTCTTCAGACGCTAAGCCTAAGCGCGCAGGTGCTGGTTCAGGTGCTAAGAAAGAAGACAACAATTCAGCTGTGAAGCAAGTTAACTCTCAAGTTGAGAAATCAACTCTTGGAGACTTAGGTGCATTGGCTGCATTGAAAGAGAAAATGGACGGCGAAGAAGGAGCATAATTCCTCTTCCCTCTTACATATAAAAACCTCCTTCGGGAGGTTTTTTTTTACCTTTAACTCCAGAATGAAAAACACTTTTTTTCGAATTGCAATACTTTGCATGCTCTTCTTCACATCTACCGAATGCTCATTCGGCCAGACTACTTCGTTAAAAGTCATTTCCTTCAACATTCGATACAACAACGCTCATGACGGCGAAAACAGTTGGCCGAACAGAAGCGGCAACGTAAAAAACTTTCTATTCACTGAATCTGCTGACATTATTGGCTTTCAAGAGGTCTTACATAACGAAGTGATAGAACTTGACCGCGCACTTTTCAATTACAATTTCGATAAAAGACATTACAAGCGCGTTGGCGTTGGCCGAGAAGATGGCGAAACCAAAGGCGAGTACTCCCCTATTTATTTCAACTCGAATCGCTTTTCATTGGTTAAATCGAAAACGGTTTGGTTGTCGGAAACACCCACCAAACCTAGCAAAGGTTGGGACGCTGCCTGCGAGCGCATTGCGACATTCGCCTTGCTCTTCGATCTAAAAACAAACGACACTCTATTGGTTGTGAACTCGCATTGGGATCATGTGGGGGTGCGCGCCAGACAAGAAAGTGCCAAACTTATTTTGAAGGAAATAGAAGCCTTCACTTCCATTCAAAACATCATTGTCATGGGTGATTTCAACTGCACGCCGGAAGATGCAGCTTTGAATAAACTTCGTGCAGCATTCACAGATTCGGGCATGAGTGCTTCGGCGAAAGTTGGTACCTTCAACAATTTCGAACGTGCCGCGAATCCAAAGGCTCCGCGTATCGATTACGTTTTTTACTCCTTGAAAAACTTCGGTTTTTCAACTTACAAAGTTGGCAACACCGATGTTGGTGAACCGCTTCTTTCAGACCACTTCCCTGTCGTTGTTGAATTCGAACAGATGTATTCAAAGGTGGAAGGACGATTTCAATTCAATCTAAAGAACATTCCACTTGAATATGTAGACTCTCTACTTCATGTTGAATTACTGAAGTGCTACGTTGGACACATTGAGTTGCTGGATATGAATAAGCAAATCATTGGAAGAGATTCTGTTTCCTACCGACTCATCGACTTCCAAAAATCGAACTCATTGAATTTCGCTATTCAATCTAATTTAGGTTACGCGAGCTACGTTCGACTGACGCTTGGAGTTGATTCAACAACCAACGCCGCAGGGGTTCATTGCTGCGCGTTGGATCCCGCGAACGGCATGTATTGGAGTTGGCAAAGCGGATACATTCAGTTTAAGTTGGAAGGAAAAGAAAAAGACGGGAATGCATTAAACCTTCACCTCGGAGGATTCTCCAATGAACACATGAGTTCAATAACCACTGAAATGCCTATACATCGCTTGGTCTCGAATGGGCCTGTTCTTCCTCCGAATATGAGAACACAAAATTTGTCCATTTCACTAAGCCTTGATTCATTCCTTGAACTTGTTCATACAAACAAAGAATATTCTCTTATGAGTCCGAACAACCGTGTTCACGAATACATGCGCGCATTGGGCTCTTCTTTTTCAGCGGTAATCCAATGATTCGAAAAAGCTATTTCTTTTCCATATTCATTTTGCTTTTTGTCTTAGCGATTGGCTTTACCCTTCCACCTAAACAAAAAATAGTTTGGCCAGAGAAGGTCTACAACGAAAAGAACAATCCCCCTTCCACCGAAAAAAAAGAATTGGGAAGACTGCTTTTTTACGACCCGATTTTGTCTTCAGACAATACCATTTCGTGTTCATCTTGTCACTTGTCTTACACTGCGTTCACGCATACAGATCATGCGGTGAGTCACGGCGTTTTCGATCGTGTTGGAAAACGAAATGCTCCTGCGTTGTTCAATTTAGCCTGGAAGAAAAACTTCATGTGGGACGGTGCAATTCATTCATTAGACGCGCAAGCCATGGCGCCTATTGAAAATGTTTTGGAGATGAACGAAACCTTGGCGAACGTGGTGAAGAAACTCAACGAGAGAAAATTTTATCGCGCGTATTTCTTCCAAGCATGGGGCGACAGTTTAGCAACTGGAGAGCGCGTCTTGAAATCGCTCTCGCAATTCATGTTGAGCTTTGTGAGCAATCAGAGTAAATACGATGAGGTCCTTGCAGGCAAAAACACCTTCACCGAACAAGAGCAAAAAGGTTATGTGCTCTTTCAGAAAAAATGCAATGCTTGTCATACCGAACCTTTGTTCACGAACGACGAATTCAAAAGCAATGGCATTGCCTACAATGATACGCTGAATGATTTTGGAAGAGGCGCTGTTACCACATTCAGACAAGACCGACTCACCTTCAAGGTGCCTTCGTTGCGCAATGTTGAAATGAGCTTTCCGTATATGCACGACGGTAGATTCAAGACGTTGCAGCAAGTACTGAATCAGTATTCTTCCATTCAAGGAAATGAAGAAAATATTTCATCGCCGTTAAACCATTCGTTGAATATTACCTCCAACGATAAGCAAGACCTCATTGCGTTTTTGCTAACCTTAACTGATCATCATTTTTTAACTCGAAAAGAATATCAATTTCCACAAATCCTTCAACATGAAATTACTCAACGTTCTCATCCTTAGCCTTGTTCTTGCCGCGAGTCAATCGTTTGCGCAAGGCCCCACTGTTACCTCGTGGCTTCAAAACACCACAGGTATAACCGGAAGACATTACGTTAGCGGAAATTCAACGCCTATAAACGACAACACGGCTGCGAATGTTCAATCCGTTCAATACTCTGCGAATTGGGTCTATGTTTCAACCAATGGAATACCGGCATACATCACGGGTCCATTTTTAGATGGCAATCCTTCTTTAGCGAGCGCACAAAATGCAATTTTTAAATTCCCTTTGAATCCGGTTCAAAACACAGGCACTCCAACCAACACCACTGGAGGAAACATTGGCGTATTCATTAACGGCGTTGCGTTATTCGATTACAGAGACGGGGTTTCTTGGAACAACAACACCATGGCTGAAGGGGGTGGACCAATTATGGGCCCTCCGGGACAAGGCGTTTGGAATCGTGATGCTATTGTTGCTGAGCGCGCTGGATTCGATTGCGCGAAGGGTCATCCTGCCATGGGAAATTATCACCACCATCAAAATCCGAGTGCATTTAATTTAGACTTGGTGGTTCTTTCAACTGTTTGCGATATCTACGCTGCAGATGCGTTGTATGTCATTAATTCAAACGAGCATTCTCCACTTGTTGGCTATGCTTACGACGGTTTTCCAATCTATGGGGCATATGGTTATGCGAATGCCGACGGAACGGGTGGCATTGCTCGCATGAAGAGTAGTTTTCAATTGAGAAATATTACCACACGCACGCAATACGCAGATGGAACCACCGTAACGGCTGGTCCTGCAGTTAGCGCTACTTATCCGCTTGGACGATACAGAGAAGACTACGAGTTCGTGGCTCATCCAGGAATGGAAGATTATCTCGACGAACACAACGGAAGATTTTGTGTGACTCCAGAGTATCCAAATGGAACCTATGCGTATTTCTGCACGGTAGATGCGAATCACAATTCGGCATATCCTTATGTTGTTGGACCAACGTTTTACGGAACCAAGGTTGCTGCAAAGGTGACCACTATAACTGAAGCTGTTACGACCTACACTCCTAGCAGCGTTGCTGATGTTCAGATTGAAAACGTAAACGTGAATACCTTTCCGAATCCTGTTCAAGACGTATTGGCTGTTCAAGTGAACACCGTAAATCGCAGCAATGTGCAAGTTGATTTATTGAGTGCAGATGGAAAATTAATTTCAAGCACTACGCTTTATCAGGGAAGCACGCTTGCACACTTCGACACGCGAGCGCTATACAACGGAACGTATTTCGTTCGTGTTGGAAGTGGAAAGAACTGTGTGACGAAGAAGGTGGTGGTTTCACATTAAGAAACAGAATGAGAAAAAGAAAGGAGCTTAACGGCTCCTTCTTTGTTTCTTGTCGCGTTCTAGTTTGAACTTCATCTTCGCTTGAAGCGTTTTCTTTTCGTGGAAGGCTCCTTTGAAATCGGGATTGTCTAATCGTTTTTGACGATCTATTTCGCGCGCTTGCTCTTGCTTTTCTTCGGTCTCGGTCTTTTCTATATGAACGACTTCAGGGATTTCGAAAACCGGAATGGCTTGACGAATAATTTTCTGAATGTTGGTCAAGTGATACTCTTCCGACATGTCTACGAAACTAATGGCAACGCCTGTTTTGAATGCGCGCCCCGTTCTTCCGATGCGGTGAACGTAGTCTTCGTAATGGCCGGGTACTTGAAAATTTACTACGTGAGAAACCTCGAAGACGTCTATGCCTCGTGCCGTAACGTCTGTGCTCACGAGAATGCGAACGTTTCCATCTTTGAAATCCTTAATCGCGTTCATGCGTGAGTTCTGACCAATGTTGCTGTGAAGGAATCTGATCTCGCCCACATTGCTTCGCTCCATGAATTTACCCATGCTTGTGGCATCGGCTTTTGTGCGGACAAAAACCATCACACGCTTCATCTCATCTCCTTCCAAAAGGTGCATGAGCAAGTTCAATTTAGTCTTGAAGTTTGGAACCATGTACACTCTCTGTTCCACAGTAGCAGCCGGAGTAGCTTGTGGCGTTACTTCAACCCGCGAAGGGAACAAAAGGAAGTTGTCTGCAATACGTTCTACACGCTCGGGAAACGTTGCAGAGAACAACAACTGTTGTTTTTTCTGCGGAAGCTTTTCTTGAATTTCACGAAGCTGTGGCCAGAATCCCATATCCATCATGCGGTCACATTCATCAAGCACCACGTGCTTTATTTTCTTCGGAATGATTACGCGTTTCGCGTAGATCTCTAGAAATCTTCCAGGAGTTGCAACAATAATGTCGACTCCCTTCTTGATAATATCAATTTGAGTCTTCGGACCAACGCCGCCGTACAAGGCTACATAGCGAAGCTCTGTGTATTTGCAAAGGCTTTGAATTTGCTCTTCCACCTGAACCACCAACTCTTTGGTTGGAACAAGGATTAGGGCACGTGGCTCGTCTCCTTGTGGATACTTCAACAATTGTAACAATGGAAGCACATAAGCTGCTGTCTTACCCGTGCCGGTTTGTGCAATACCAATGACGTCTTGTCCGCCTAATACTCGAGGAATAACTTTCTCTTGAATCTCGGAAGGAGACTCGTACCCCAACTCATTTACAGCATCTAAAAACTGTCTCGTTAACTTTAGTTCTTCGAACGTCATTCCACAAAGGTAACCTTCTTATCTTCGTGTCCGAAAATCATTTTCAATGAAAAAAATATTTATCGCCTTTATTGCGCTTGGCCTAACGGCTTGGTGCTATTTCCAATTTAAAGATCAGGTTGCGCAGCTTCCAAAATCTGAAACCGAAAACGGACCGTTCGAATACGAAGTGGATCGTTTCGCAGACATTCGCATTCTTCGCTACAAGCTAGACGGATTCGACAAGTTAACCACCAAACAGAAAGAGTTGGTGTACTACTTAACACAGGCAGGCCTGGCGGGACGCGACATCATGTGGGATCAAAACTGCAAGTACAACTTGGAAGTGCGTAGCATTTTCGAGAAAATTTATTCGAATTATTCTGGAGATAAAACATCCGAAGAGTGGTTGAATTTGGAAACTTACTTGAAGCAATTGTGGATGAGCAACGGTATTCATCACCATTACAGCAACATTAAGCACACACCGAAATTCAGCAAAGAATATTTCACTTCACTCTGCGCGGCAACAAGCACGCAGGTTTCAGAAGAGATTATGGAAGTCATTTTCAATCCGAACGTTGCGAACATGAAAGTGGAAAGCGATGCCTCGAAAGGATTGGTTGAAAATTCTGCTGTGAACTTCTACGAAGGCGTGAGCACGAAAGAAGCTTTTGATTTTTATGCATCGAAGGAAGTTGCGGGCGACCGCGCTCCATTGTCTTACGGCATTAACGCTAACCTTCGCAAAGAAAACGGCGTTATTGTGGAAGATGTATATCGCGTGGGAGGCAAATACAGCGCGGCTTTGGAGCAGGTTGTATTCTGGTTGAACAAAGCTGAAAAGGTTGCTGAAAACGACAAGCAAGCGGTTGCACTTCGCAAGTTGATTGAATTCTATACCACAGGAGATTTACGCACATGGGACGATTTCAATATTCAATGGGTGAAAGCGACTGAAGGAGACATTGATTTCATTCATGGATTTGTTGAGGTGTATAACGATCCTCTTGGAAAGCGTGGATCATACGAATCTGTTGTTGAAATCAACGACTTTGAAGCAAGTGATCGCATGAAAGTAATGATGCAGAATGCACAATGGTTCGAAGACAACTCTCCTATCCTTCCTGAGCACAAGAAGAAAGAAGTAAAAGGAATTACTTACAAAGTGGTGAACGTTGCTGGTGAATCGGGCGATGCGAATCCTTCAACTCCAATTGGAGTAAACCTTCCGAATGCACAGTGGATTCGCGCTATGCACGGATCGAAGAGTGTGAGTTTAGGAAACATTGAAGACGCTGCGAACAACGCAGGTGGATCTGGCATGTTGAAGGAATTCGCGAACGACGAAGAAGAAATTGCGCGTGCTGAAAAGTACGGTGCAACTGCAGGAAAGATGCACACCGCCATGCACGAAGTAATTGGACACGCAAGTGGACAATTGGAGCCGAATGTTTCTGCAAGTTCACAAACCTTGAAAGAGTTCGCTTCAACCATTGAAGAAGGACGAGCTGACTTGGTGGCGTTGTATTACGTAATGGATCCGAAGTTGGTTGAAATGGGATTGATGGAAAACTTGGAAGTAGGAAAAGCGGAATACGACGGATACATTCGCAATGCGATGTTGGTTCAAATGAGAAGATTGAAAATGGGTGAAGACATTGCTGAAGCTCACATGCGTAATCGCGCTTGGATAAGCAATTGGATCATTGAAAAAGGAGCATCTGCGAATGTGATCTCGAAAGAAGTTCGCGATGGCAAAACGTATTTCAACATTAACGATTACGGAAAAATGCGTGATTTAGTTGGAGAGTTATTGCGCGAAGTTCAGCGCATTACTTCGCAAGGCGATTACAACGCAGCGAAAGCTTTAGCCGATGGTTACGGAAAAAAAGTAGATCCGACCTTGCACGCTGAAGTGCTTGCTAGATCAGAGAAATTGAATATTCCTCCATACAATGGATTTGTAAATCCAATTCTAACTCCGGTGTTAGATTCAAACGGAAAAATGATTGATGTGACCGTGAGTTACGCCAAGACATTCGCAGAACAAATGTTAAACTACAGCAAGAACTACGGTTTCCTTGCTCCAAAAAAATAAGATATGTCGAAAGGAGTTTATCAAGTACCACTTCCCGTTAATGAACCTGTAAAAGGATATGCACCTGGAAGTGCAGAGCGTGCATCGCTTTCAGCCATGTACAAAAAAATGTACAATCAAGAACCGATTGATGTTCCGATGTACATCGGATCGGAGTTGATTCGCACCGACGAAAAACTTCCACTTACTTCTCCGCAAGAGCATGCAAAAGTGTTGGGGTATTTGAATCGCGGAACGAAAGACCACGTGATTCAAGCCATTGACACAGCATTAGCTGCACGCGAGCGCTGGTCACAATTGCCTTGGGAACATCGTGCTGCGATTTTCCTTCGTGCAGCCGATTTGTTGGCTGGTCCATACAGAGACCGCATGAATGCGGCAACTATGTTGGGACAAGGAAAGAATGCACATCAAGCTGAAATTGATGCGGCATGTGAATTCATCGATTTCCTTCGCTTCAATGTGTTGTATATGCAACAGATTTACAACGAACAACCAGGTTCACAACCAGGCATGTGGAATCGTTTGGAATACCGCCCGTTAGAAGGATTCGTTTTCGCCATTACTCCATTCAACTTCACTGCCATTGCCGGAAACCTACCTGCAAGTGCAGCCATGATGGGCAATGTGTGTGTGTGGAAACCAGCAGATACGCAGGTGTACAGCGCACATGTAATTATGGAATTGTTCCGCGATGCCGGATTACCAGACGGCGTAATTAATATGATTACCGTAGACGGACCGGTTGCAGGAGACGTTGTATTCTCTCATAGAGATTTCGCTGGACTTCACTTCACTGGATCTACCGCTGTGTTCAAACATTTGTGGAAAGAGATTGGAAGCAACTTAGATAAATACAGAACATATCCTCGCATTGTTGGAGAAACCGGCGGAAAAGATTTCGTTGTGGCTCATCCGTCTGCAAACGCTGAAGAAGTAGCTACTGCTATTGTTCGCGGTGCATTCGAATTCCAAGGACAGAAATGTTCTGCAGCAAGCAGAAGCTACATCCCTCGTTCCTTGTGGCCTGCAGTGAAAGAGAAAATTGTAAGTGATTTAAAAAACATTAAAGTTGGAAGTCCTGAGGACTACACCAATTTCGTGAATGCAGTTATTGATCGCCGCGCATTCGATAAAATCAAAGGATACATCGAATACATTAAGACACAAAGCGACGCTGAGATTATTGCTGGCGGAACTTACAACGACGCTGTTGGATATTTCATTGACCCTACGGTTGTAGTGACTACCAATCCGAAGTTCCGCACCATGGAAGAAGAAATCTTCGGTCCAGTTGTAACGCTTTATATTTATGAAGATGAACTGTGGGCAGACACCTTGCATTTGGTGAATGAAACCAGCGACTATGCATTAACAGGAGCTGTTATTTCAAAAGACAGATATGCAATTGATCAGGCGATGCGCGTATTGGAAAATGCAGCAGGGAACTTCTACATCAACGACAAGCCAACGGGCGCAGTTGTAGGACAGCAGCCGTTTGGCGGAGCTCGTGGTAGTGGAACGAACGACAAAGCCGGATCTTACTTGAACTTGTTGCGTTGGGTTTCTCCGAGAACGATTAAAGAAACCTTTGTTACTCCTGCGCACTATACATATCCTTGGAATGCCTAACAACTGAACCTGTGAAGGCGTTAGACTTATTAAAAGAGACCCTTGTAGACAATCGATCTGTATTATTTTCGATTGGAAGCAAGGGCTTTTTTCGTTTCAAGGTTTGGCTTGTTGCTCATTTTTTATTTTCGGAAGCAAGCCGTAACCAAGGTGTGTTTATCGATTCTAACAACGAAGGAGTTATCTGCTTCTACGAGATTAAACATAAGAAGTCTGCCGATTTAAAAATTCAAATCGCCCTTATTCTATTTGGCATTGGCCCCTTTCGAATTGTCCGTGTTTGGCGCAGGAAAAAAGAGATTGATCGTTTTCATTCGCAATGGGAAAACTACATTCATTGCAGTTACTTGGCTGTTCGAAAATCTGCACGCGGACACGGAGCAATCTTCGAATTACGTAATGCCTTGTTTCAATTTCAACAAGAAAAACAATTACCTATTTTGGTTGAGACAACCATTGAGAAAAACAAACGAGTCTACGAACGCATTGGGTTCCAGGTTCATGAAGAACGTGTGGTGAGTGGGTTTAAGACGTATTGTATGGTTAGGGAAATACAGGAGCAATGAATGAAACTTTAAACGTATACATTTCAACCTATTTCGGAGTAACCGATATAGAACAGTTGAATTTCATTAATCAATTGTTTGTATCCAAACATGTCTCCAAAGGAGAGTTTCTTGCAGAGCAAGATAAGCTCTGCAACGACTTAGCCTTTGTTGAAAATGGCTTCATGCGCATGCATACTTTGGTCGATGGAAATGATATTACACAATGGATTTCAGGACCTGGTCATTTTGCTACGGAACTTCAGAGCTTCATCTTCGACACCCCTTCGCGTTGGAATATTCAAGCAATTTCCGACACGAGTATTTTCACTATTTCGAAAGAAAATTACCAACGCGTCTGCGAGACCATTCCCTTGTGGAATCAACTTGAAAAAGCTTTTCTAATCAAGTGCTTCACCACATTAGAGAATCGTGTATTCAGCCATCTATCTATGTCGGCTGAAGAACGCTATCTAAATTTCGAAACCTACTTTCCTGATATTTTCAGAAGTGTGCCTCAAAGCTACATTGCTTCGTTGTTGGGCATGACACCGGAAACCTTTAGCCGCATTCGAAAAAAAATATCGAAATAGATTTCTTGATTTACATCAAGTGAACTTGGTTCAACATGGGGTCACCTTTGCCAAAACATTACAACTATGGCAAAAGAAATTAAAACTCAACTTGAAATTAATGCCTCGCCTGAATCGGTTTGGAACGCATTAATGAATTTTGAAGACTATCCGAATTGGAATCCGTTTATCCGCAAAATTTCTGGAAAGGCTATTAAAGGTGAAAAACTTGAGGCCTTCATTCAACCGGTTAACTCGAAGGGAATGTCATTTAAACCAACGGTGCTCATCGCAGAAAAAAATTCTCAATTCGAATGGCAAGGTCACTTGTTTATTCCTGGGATTTTTGATGGAAGACATAAGTTCAAAATTTTAGCGAACGAAACAGGCGGATGCACCTTATTTCATGAAGAGGAATTCGGTGGAATCTTAAGTTTTATATACAACACTCAAAACGCAAAAGAGAGTTTTGAAGCTATGAACAACGCGTTGAAGAAATTGGTGGAAGGGTAATTTACAAATAAACCGCCATCTCTTCTTGCATCTTCTTCGCTTCGGCAGCAGCCGCTTGTGCATAATCTGCGCCCGATGAAGCGTACAAGATTGAACGACTGGCGTTCACTAACAATCCCACTTCGTTATTCATTCCGTACT